>CBDUFM010000033.1:0-11247 GCA_965366325.1 uncultured bacterium | reverse complement strand
TGCCTTTGACACCAAAGCCGAAGAATATCATTACATAATTCAAGCAATTCAACAACAGGGCCTAAAAGTCTACACCATAAATACCGGTGTCTTAGGAAGCACTGACCTATTCCCGATTGATGTAGATGCCGACAGGCTAGCGCGTGCAGCCGGAACAAGCGTAGATGCCCTGCGTCAAACAGGTGATCGTGGTCATGCCATGAAAATCATGTGCGACGGAGCGGCCGCGATTGTCAAAGAGGATTACGAACTCAAAAAATTCGATGGTATTTTTGGCATGGGTGGCACCGGCGGTAGCACGGTTGTGTGCGCGGCGATGCGTGTATTACCGTTTGGATTCCCCAAACTCTGCGTGTCCACTGCAGCTGGTGGTGATGTCTCTAGCTACGTCGGCACTCGTGATATTTGTATGATGCCAGCCGTCGTCGATGTAGCCGGATTAAATCGCATCAGTCGTTTAATTTTCCAACGCGCTGTTGGCGCTATCTGCGGCATGGTTAACACAACAGTAGCGACTGTACAGCACGAACAGGAAAAACCGATCGTTGCAGCGAGCATGTTTGGCAACACCAACAGTTGTGTCGATGCCTGTCGAGAAGCACTGACGGAACAAGGCTACGAAGTCCTCGTTTTTCACTGCACCGGCACTGGCGGGAAAACCATGGAATCACTGGTCAATGAAGGCCTCGTAGACATGCTGCTTGATATTACGACTACCGAATGGGCCGACTGCTTATGTGATGGCGTCTTTAATGCGCTGCCGGACACATGGGCATCCCACATGTAATTGTTCCCGGCTGTATTGATATGGTAAATTTTGGCGGACCTGACAGCATTCCAACACGTTTTAAAGATCGCTTATTTTACGAGTGGAATCCATCGGTTACATTAATGCGCACCAGTCCCGAAGAGAATTATGCACTCGGTAAAATATTTGCACAGAAGGCCAACGCAGCTACTGGGCCCGTGTCATTTCTTATCCCTAAAGGCGGCTTTTCGATTCTGGATTCTATTGACGAAGACGGCAAGCCACAACTGTTCTGGGACCCAGCTGCTGACCAAGCTTTTTGCGATGGCCTACAAGAACAGCTCAACGCCGATATTCCGCTTCACGTTGTCGATGTCGCTATTAACCATCCTCAATTTTCAGCGCGTGCTGTTAGCCAGTTACTGGAGCTTCAGCAGTCTCAACTACAAACTGGCTAATAGCCTGCAACGGATGCATCATTTGCTGCGACTGCAATACGTGCTTGCAACACTTGCAGTACTTTTGTTCAATATATGGACCATCAGCTATTAGTATAACACGCATGCGATATACGTGATGCCAATAAATGCTTTGGTCTGCGATAAGCACAGCCTATAGTTCACCTCGCGTCAACGTGAGAAGGACACCATCATGCCAGCTGATATATTGATAGTCGAAGATGAAATACTGCTTCTCAATGCCTATCAAGAATTCATCACCCAACAATTTGATGCACAGCTACGTAGCAGCCAATCTGGGAAGGACGCAGTCGAAGCACTACAGGCACAGCTACCAGACATAATCTTTCTCGATTGGTGGCTCCCGCTTGGTGGCGGCGAGGCCGTTCTTAGCTATTTAAAAGAGCAGAATCTCGACACACCCTGTGTAATTATATCCGGCGTAGCCGCACAAATACCAGATCACTGGACCAAATTACCCAATATTCGTTATGTTTTAAGCAAACCTTTTGCACTAACCTCCTTTATTACTATTCTCAAAGACTGTCTACCACTCGCTCATCATAAATAGGTGCAATAATGTATATGGATACACTCAAACCGTCTGAGACTGAAGTTGGTAATCACGAACACCGACTCAATATCCTCGCCATTGATGATGACGCCGATGTTCCGTGGCAGATTGAAATTCTCCTCAAGGAGAGTCAATTTGATTGGAGCCTAAAAAGCATTAGCGGTGGCGACCACCACATCTTTAAAAAAATAGAAGAAACCGAATTCGATTTACTGCTTTTGGATCACGAAATCGGATCAATAAACGGCATAGACATTATCAAACAAGTATCACAAATACGAAGCAAACCAATAGTTATACTCACCAACTATGATGACCCCGTATTAATGCGCGGTTATTTAGAAAATGGTGCCATTGCATTCATGATCAAAAGTGAACTCACAGCCGGCTACCTAGAGCGATCACTTATCTATGCTTATCGAAATTGGGTCAACAAAAAGCTGCTTAGCGAGATAAATGACACGATTGCACTGTCTGAGCGTCTCTCCACCACCTCAACCATGGCACAAGGCATTGCTCATCAATATAATAATGGACTAGCCATCATTAGTGGTAATCTTGAATTACTTGAGCGAAAACTTTCAAACAACCCCGATTGCGCTCGCCTGCTAGCACCAATCCAAGACACTGTTCGCCGACTTAGTCATCTCACGTTGCGCATGTCAACTATTTTCACTGAACGTGCACAATCTATAGAAAACATCGAAGTAAATGCATATTTACAGAAATATGTTGAAAATATGGAAAATGAATACCCTGATATTCTCTTCTCGTTAAGTGAGGACAACAAGTCAGTGCGTTGTCACGCAGATAAAGAGAAACTACAGGCTGTTCTCAACGAAATCACACAGAACTCCATTGAATCAATGTGGTCCAACGATTTAAAACGCATCGACATACACTTAAGTCATGACGATGACAACGTCACCATACACCTACAAGATAATGGTATTGGGCTACAAGCAGATCCCGAACAAGCCATGCGGCCATTCGTTACCACCAAAGGTGCCTTTTCTCGCGGACTTGATGACACATGCACCAAAACTGCACACGGCCTTGGACTCACCTTAGTACAAAGTCTGCTCTATGATATGGGTGGCGCCGTTCAATTACAGAATCGCACGGAACAAGGTTCCATTGCGAGCATAATTCTCCCAATCACCAGAACACCCTAAGGCCTCATGTCATTCTTCGATAATTCTAAATTCCCTGCCCGTTGGTACTGTGGTGATTGGCCCGCATATCTTGGCTGGATACACATTATTTGCGATATCATTATCTTCCTAGCATACTTGATGATTCCGATCATCATCTTTATCTACATGCGCCGTAAACCGCAATTATATTTTTCCAAGCTCTTCATTCTTTTCTCCCTATTTATTTTATTTTGTGGCATTGGTCATTTAATGGATGCCATTATTTTTTGGCACCCCATCTATCCACTTGCTGGGCTTACAAAGATATGCACCGCACTTGTTTCCACAGCCACTGTCATCGGCATGTTCTATTATGTCCCACGGGCACTAAATTTACCTGGACTAGCTGCCATCAACGAACAATTATTAAATGAAATACAAGCACGAACAGAAACAGAGAATAAACTACAAGAATTAAGCGATGGCATCCACCATGAACGAGCCCGATTAATAGAAGCACAACGTATCGGAAAGATTGGCGACTGGAGCTATCATATAGAAAAAGATGAAATAATCTGGAGCGAACAGGTCTTCACGCTCTTTGAACGTGATCCACTCCTAGGACCACCAAAGAATTTTAAGGAAAATCTTAATTACTACACAGAAGAGTCCCAAAAACGTCTTAACCAAGATGTCGCCACAGCAATGGGGGGCAAGGCCTGTGAAGGCGACTACGAAATACTACTCCCCTCAGGCACGCGTGTCTGGCACCATGGAACTATTTTTCCAGACTGTGATCCGCAAAGTGGTGATGTCATTGCACTCAGGGGTACCAGCCAAGACATCACGGAGCGCAAGCATCACGAAGGACTCTTTAAAACCGTTGTTGAATCATCTCCGGCAGCAATGATCATTTGCAATCAAGATGGACAAATAACCTTAAGTAATCAAGAAACCACACAGCTGTTTGGATACAGCGCCGAAGAGCTACTCAATAAAAAAGTTGAGATGTTAATTCCTGACCCTGCACATGATAAACATCCACAATTACGAAATGATTATTTTAAGGATCCACAAAAACGGGGCATGGGCAGCGGGAGGCGACTACAAGGTCTGCGCAAGGATGGCACTCTTTTTTATGTGGAAATTGGTCTTAACCCTCTACTCGTCTCCGGCACTACCTACGTACTCGCCTCAATCATCGACGTCACCCAATCAGTTACCCAAGAGCAGCAGATTCAAAATTACGCCAAACAATTAGAGTCTATTAACAGTGAACTTTCTCAATTTGCCAGCATGGCATCACACGATCTCAAAGAACCACTGCGGAAAATGTGCTTTTTCTCAGACCTGATTCTCAAGGAGTCGCAAAACTTAAGCGATCTACAACGTGAAAGCGCTGACCGCATTAACAACACCGCCCTAAAAATGCGTCACTTAGTAGAAGGATTGCTCATATTTTCAAAATTGGGCAGTGAAAAAATTAAACGCCAGTCCGTCTCCGTTGAAGAAAAGCTTACTGAAATAGTTCGCGATATACAATTAGAACTCAACGCACACGCAGCAACACTCAGCATCGATGTTCAACCCAAAGATTTGACTTTCTCGCTAGATTCCATACTCTTTGAGCATCTACTTAATAACCTCATTCGCAATGCACTTAAGTACAATGAACACACACGCCCTCTCTCCATTCAAATTACTGCACGCTATGAAAATAACGCGTTGCTGGTCACGGTTACCGATAACGGCATCGGCTTCAACCAAGACCAAGCCGAACTCATTTTTCGACCTTTTGTTCGCCTGCATGACAAACAACAATCTGGTAGTGGACTTGGACTCGCTATCTGTAAAAAAGTCTGCGGACTCATGAATGGCAACATACGCGCCGAAAGCAAAGCCGATATCGGCAGTAGTTTTATCATTGAACTGAAGGACCAATAAAATGCCTCAAAAGAATCCACAAATTTGGATTGTTGATGACGACGAAGATGACCTCTTTGCCATGCGCCTTGCCTGCAAAAAAATTGAATCTGCTCAATTTAGCTTTTTTAGTTCTGGTCAAGAAATGCTGGACTATTCAGAAACACTCAAAGCTGAGGATGACTTTCCCAAAGTCATCCTCCTAGACCTCAACATGCCTGTCCTCAATGGCGTAGAAACCATGCGCCGCTTCAAAGAGCTCGCACTTAAATCCATCCATCGCGATCATATTCCGGTTATCATGCACTCTACATCAAATAGTAATATGGACATTCATCGCACCTACCTCCATGGCGCTAATGGCTACATGGTCAAATCGCAATCTTTAGACGATATGATTGACGACTTAATGAAAGTAAAAGGCTATTGGACCGATGTAAACATCACCAGCGCATAATGGCCTTTCAATGCTTACCATACGCACTGTCAGTCTGATGCTCGCTATTCTTTCTCAGCTTTTTTCACTCGGCTAAACCATTGTGCAATAGTTTTACTGAGGTCCTTTTTCGTCTTAGGACGATCAAAATGCCAGGCTAAGCTAGGTGCCAGTTCGGGGAATTGCTCAAGTGGCAAGGCTGCCCGTAAACGCGGCAATAATTGTTGATCAATCAAAGCCTGCTGACCCGGCCACAAGGTCATATCCAAGCGAATCATTACAAATTGCTCGGCAGACTCTTCTATACGGCATGGGCTCGTTGCCAGCACAGCGGCGGCAAACTGCTCAGCAAATTGTTCTACAACTGAAGACACAATCTCCGCTATCCGATCAGCATGTTCACTATTAGGTAAGCGACCGCTTAATTCTACATGCAAGCCCTGCTGGCCATAGCACGAAACCATCGCTATCGAACGATTGGGAATCGTTATCAATTGCCCTTGAATAGTCTGCAAGCGCGTCATGCGTAAACCCATTTCATTAACCACGCCAATCTGACCAGAGAGCTCGACCACATCGCCAACATCAAATTGACGCTCTAATAAAATAAAGATACCGGTCACCATATCCTGCACTAAACCCTGGGAACCAAAACCGATAGCCAATCCAATCACCGACAACGATGCTAAATAGGTTGTGTAATCCACATCAAAAGTCGATAGAACAAAACCAAGACCAATACCATATATAATATATTTACAGGTATTTAGGATCAGCGATAAAATGGTTGCCGCACGTAAGGGGCTTTGCGGAAAGACCCAACGAAAAGGTCCCCAGCTAGAGAGAATGATAATCCGACCGAGGTGACGCAGTACCCAAATCAAAAAGCTAGCCGCCGCAACCCAGATGCAAATGGCTAATAAACGCCACAAACGATGTGAGGTGGAATCCAATTCCATGCCCATCCAACCAGTAATAAAATCGCTGAGTGCCGGATCGCGCGTAAACACCTGCGGCTGATTGAGCACGCCACCACTGAGCGTCAGTTGTCCATTATTTAATACGGCTGTCATTTCGTCGCGGCCACGTGGAAAATCGAAAACCAATTTACCCTCCGCAGAAAACGCCCAGCTCCCCTGTTCTGAGCCAAGACTTTGGCTGCCGTCCTCACGAAACACCATGAGTATCGATTGGTCACCAATGCGTGAACGCCAATAACCGAGTAAAGCTAAACGCAGTGCATCTAAACGCGCTTTAACAAGTGGGCTAGTAACGGAACTAGACAACGCAGGCTTCTCCGCCCCAACAGCTGCATCCTTTGTCACATCAGACACAGGACTCGATGCCGCGTAATTCACTGAGCATAAGACCATACAAATACTAAATAAGAGTCCGCGCATGAGCTTCCCTTTATTAATCGTGTTCATGATTGGCACGCACCCCCACACTGTCTGAAGATATGAATTACGCTGACAACGTTGCATAGGCAGCTGCGTAACGCTGGCCTAAGGTGCGCAAGGCAGACGCATTAAAATGCAAGACATCACCGTTATCACCTAAACCAGCAGCACTCACCACCTGGCAATGCTGTAACAATTGTGGCATGCGACGAATATTCTGATTAACCGTTTCAGCAAAATCAGCATCCGCACGCTGCGCCATAAAATCACCAAGTGTCCCTACGATAACAGGACAGCTCGGTTCGGACAAGTCCGCACGAAAAGCGTTCATAGTTTTCAACAAACGTTCAGCGTAGGATTCAGCCAAATCAGCATCGCCGCTATCACCCTCGCCCTGATGCCATAAAATCCCCGCGAGTTCATGCCGAGCATCTGCTAAGCCTGCACCTGCAACAGCCAGCGCCGCCTCATACAAATCAGCGCCAGGCTGCCAACGTGCCAGCGGCGTTCCGCCTACCGCACACGGCAATAAACCTATCTCCTCTTCGGGCGGCAGACTAGCCAGCACTGACTGCGCAAAACTCATCCCTAATCCAACGCCAGCAATATGCGGCTTATCAGTGTGCAATGGCTCGCGCGCCGTTTGCCATTGTCCATCGCGAAACATGTGCACACGTGGCTCGACGATGGCTTCCACATCCTCTAGGCGCCCACGACCAGCCATGTTCGATTGACCAACGAGAAGAAATATTTTCATGCTGGCAATCTATGCATTTATTGCGAGTCAGCTAGTGCATACATCCCAGACCATGCCACTGATCAGTGCATCCTATTTGAATCGCCTCAACATCCACGCATGGTTCCTGCGCAGCTCGTCTCCGCTCATACACGAATAGGAAAATACCTTTACTACACCTATCTATCCCATCAGATAGTTAATCTGATAGCAGCACATACGACCGCAACACCGCATACGCTCACCCAATACTCTTCTCCTATGTCAACATCACCAATCACACTGTATTACATTCTTGATCCCATGTGTTCTTGGTGCTGGGGATTTAGTGCATGCTTCGCTGATTTTCAAAACTATTTAAATGTAAATACAGCGGCCCACACTATTACATGGCGTTACCTAATGGGCGGCCTCGCGCCTGACAGTGATGAACCCATGCCGCAGTCGATGCAAAGCACTATTCAACAACACTGGCATGCCGTAGCTAAGCACACAGGGGCAGCCTTTAATTTTGATTTTTGGTCAAACTGCACAGCGCGTCGCAGCACCTGGCCAGCTTGTCGCGCCGTTATTGCTGCAGGCCTGCAAAATGAGCGTGCACTCCCAGCCATGATTCACGGCATCCAAGAGGCCTATTATTGCCATGCGCAAAACCCCTCGGATACATCAACCCTGACTGCCGTTGCTGTAGCCCTTGGTCTTGATCAACAACAATTTCTACATGATTATCAATCAGCGCAGGTTGAACAGCTGTTTCAAGCTCAACGCATGCAAGCGCAGGCCTTTGGCATTAGTGGATTTCCCGCCATCGTCGCAGAACAAGGGCAACGCCATAGCATTATCAGTAGTGGCTATACCGCTATCGACACACTGCGGGCACGCTATAAGCAATTCAGCAACAGTTAAAACACTTTTAAGTAGTAACTTTTTCAACAGTTCATTCGACCAATAAACGTAAACCGAATAAAAATCCAATGCCTGCGCATTGATACGGACCAATCACTGCTGCTGCACTTATAGAGATGCGCCAATAGCCGCAGCAAAGGATTCGACCGTTTCGTACGTGCCTTGTTCACTAGCGAGTCATCACGGCATATACTGGTCTCGTCTATAGGTCCATCAAAATGCATCCGGCTGGACGCTGCCAACGACTAGCCATTAAACTGAGCTCAGAGAAATAGGCCTCTGCTGTCGCACAACAGGCAATCTTGCCCATGGCCTTATCACGCTCCAAAAGCATATCCCAGTAGCTCTGATCATGTAAATGATGCTGATGACAAAAACACTGCTCTTTTTTACTCGCAATCACAGATTCCGTATTTACAAAAATGTTCGGATTAAATGCATTATGCGATTCGCCAATGGTAATATTCGTGTAAAATTCAGTTTTCCAAAATAGTCCCGATAAATAGAGCGCATGTCGCGCTATTTGAAAACACGCCGCATGATCTGGTTTCTCGTAGGGTCCCATCGTCAACACCGCTAGCGGCTTTAGCTCCTTAATAGACGCAGCCATTTCACGACAGATTTCTTCACCCGCAAAGAGAGCCCCATCAGGCATATCAAAAATACGAAGAGTCGCATCAATTAATGCTGCTGACTCGCGCTCTTCTCGCGAACGTTGCTCACCCAATGGGGCATTGGGTGGCGCTAGGCCCTCACCATCCCAAGCGTAGCCCCGCTCGCCACGCGTTAGACAATAGCTATGAATAGCATAGCCACGCTGGTGCAAGAGGACCGCTGTGCCCCCCATGTTAAAGGCTAGGTCATCCGGATGGGCGGTGACAAATAAAACTGGTGCTGGGTTCGGCTTTAGATTCATAACCATACAATCTCGCTTTTCTTAATTCGCTGTAAAGCACGTGTACAAGACATACAAGTATGTTCGCCAGCATGCATAAACCCCAGCACAACAGTTCTCCATCACACGCTATTTTCTAATCAATCTCAAATTTTATGTACGAACGGAGACAGGGATTAGGATGCGCCACCTTATGAGCGGAGACTAAACATGATTATCACATTTGTTCAGAATTGTCGTACACTGACCCGTACTTGTATCGCCACCGCACTCTGCTTCGGCTCACTCTCATTCGCGGCGGCTGCTGAGAAGGGCATCGTGCCCGGCGACATCCCCGCACTGCTGCGCCCGGATGCCAAACACCTTGATGAAGAGAGCCTGCAGGATGCAATGAGCGCCGCAGTCAAAGCGGGTGCGCTGCTCCTGCTGGAAGAAATGCTTAGCCCTGATAATGAATCCAAATTAATTTACCCACCTCATGCGGCACTTAAAAAAGTCGATGAAAAAATTGTCGAGCGCCGCTACCGCAAAGAGCGCAGACCGATCTATGAAATGAAAAAAGTTCCGCAATTGGTTCCCAAGCGCGACGAATACGGTGGCATCATTGGCTATGAAAAAAAGATGGTCGAGGTACGTGCTAGCGACCGCATCGTTGGCCACAAGGATGTCCAAGTCCCCGACCCAGAAGGACCCATAGTTCGCAATATTACGGTACCTATCTTTGACCGCAGTAATAAAATGCTGCCGCGCGGCTGGTTTGGCATGAACGCCCAAGGCCTTCTTTTGTTATGTCGTTGCGGTCTGAGTAAAAGTACACAAGTGCGCAACGCCGCCAACGAACTCGAACGTTTAATGACCATGTTTGGCATGCCCGATGCCACTTGGGACCAAGCTTGGCTCGCCATGGCATGGATGGCCCTTGCTACTGCAGATGAAAATCGCATCGAACGTCGTGATCGCTTAATTGGACGCCTAATTGATGGCGCCGTTTTATCTGGCGGCTCACGCAATCCCGCACTCGGTCTCTGGGGGCCAGTCTCGATCAACCACGAAGCACAGTCACATCTATTTCGTGTCGAACTAGAACTCCAAACTCTATTTCAACAAACAGAAGCAGCGCTTGAAGCAGCGCCCGAAAGAAAGAAAAAGAAATTACGTGACGATTTCCAAAAAATATCTACTGCACTTGGCGAAGTCAAACAAGCCAATCGCAATATTTCGCAACAGGGCAAACGCCTGAGTGAAGTAGAACGCCCCTGGAAAATGGACGAACAATACAAAACCGCCGGCATTTCCTATTATATGTATAACCGCGACATCACCGACATTGATTCAACGGCAACAGCTGCCATGGCATTAAACGAAGCTAAACGACGTAACCTTTTACCAGAAATAACACCACGCGATAAAATTCAAGGAAAGACACTGGTTCGCGGACTCAAAACAGAGGATGTCATAGAATCTGCTTATAAATCTTTATTCGATTTATCCGGCGAAGAAGGCAATTTTAGCTACAACACCAACTTATTCGCAATCGATAGCTACGATAAAGTCCCTAATCTTGCTGGTGTCCCACTGGCGATTGAACTACCGAAGCTACTCAACCCCGAAACCTGGCGCTCCAATACCAGCGCCATGGCCGCCCTCTACCATCTCGACCATCTCGTCAGTGAGCGTAGCAAGGGCCGCATTCGCGACCGCGAAAGCATCATCAATAAAAACACCGCTCGCATACAAAGCATCATTGCAAACTATTTGGCATCTGAAATACAATCCAAATCGTGGCGCAGTCCGCACGATGGTGAAATCGACAGCCTCGCAGAACTAAGTAAAAATAATGGTTGGCCTTTAGCTCCAGAGAAAAAGAAACGCGCACCAATTCCAAGTGTTGAAAGTTTAGCAGTAGGTTATTTGAGAACACCACGTGAATTATTAGAAAATTTGATGGTCCTCTATCGTCAAGATGAAGACCCTGCGATAGCAGCAGCGACCCGCAGCCTTGCTTACCGTCTGCTGATCGAGCAACAAGAAGATG
>CBDUFM010000032.1:0-11257 GCA_965366325.1 uncultured bacterium | reverse complement strand
CCTGTAAAATACGCGGCATCCCTGTCATTACTTTTATCAATAAAATGGATTTGCCGGCGCGCGATCCGCTTGATTTAATGGCTGAATTAGAAGAAGTACTCGGCATCCATGCAGCAGCCTATAATTGGCCAATTGGTAGTGGTCAGGACTTTAAAGGTGTCGTCAATTGTAGTGATAGTATGTGCGAGCTCTACGAACGTGTTGCCTCAGGTGGTAAGCATAAGGCCGCTGTAACGCATATTCCACTAGACCAATTGGCGCAGCAACCAGGCGTGAGTGAAAACTTATCGACGCAAGTCTTGGATGAGATGGAACTCTTGGAAGAAGCGGGTAATCCATTTAGCCTAGAGGGCTATCGTAAGTTTGAATTAACGCCGGTCTTTTTCGGATCAGGTATGAATAACTTTGGTGTAGAGCCCTTGTTTGATGCCTTGATTAATTTGGCGCCCTGCCCGCACACGCGTCCAGCAGATGATGGTGACGAGGAAATAACCTTGGACCCTATTGAAGAGCCATTTAGTGCCTACGTATTTAAAATGCAGGCAAATATGAACCCGAAGCATCGTGACTGTGTTGCCTTTATGCGCATTAATTCTGGTCGCTATGAAAAAGATCTGCAAGTGAAGCATCAGCGTTTGGGAAAAAAGATACGTCTATCGCGGCCGCATAACTTAATGATTAATGGTCGCGAAACAGTCGATCTTGCCTATCCAGGCGATATAATTGGTGTTATTAACAACGGCAATTTTTCGATTGGCGACACCATCAGTGTGCGTGGGTCGTATACCTATAAACCACTACCAGCCTTCCAGCCAGAACTATTCGCCCGTATTCGCCCAACAGATTTGGGGAAGCGTAAATCAATCGATAAAGGCTTGGTCCAATTAGTTTCCGAGGGGGCCGTGCAGTTACTGCGTGAATACGGACAGCATGCGGCGGATCCATTTATTGCAGCTGTTGGTCAACTCCAGTTTGAGGTGATGCAACACCGCTTAAAAGATGAATACGGCGTCGATACCGAATTGACGATGATGCCGTATGCATCGAGTGCGTGGTTAATTGGTGACCCAGACACTTTTAAAAAGCCATTTAATGCTGTATATGTACTTGATAATCGTGACCAGCTGATGGTGCTGTTCCGCGATGACTGGGAAAAACAACACGCGCGTCGTGAAAACCCAGAGCATCAATTATTGGATCATGCATGAGTCAGTGCCAGGTTTTAATCGTTGAAGATGAGCCTGGCATTACGGACAACATCGTATTTGTTCTGGAGCAGGATAGCTTCTCCTGTCATAAAGCGGCGACAGCAGCAGCGGCACGTGAAATCATTGCCCAGCATGCGATTGATTTTGTGGTATTAGATGTTGGTTTACCGGATGAAGACGGCTTTAGTTTTTGTCGTGAGTTGCGTAAAACCAATAACGTTCCCATCTTGTTCTTAACGGCGCGTGCTGACGTTACTGATCGTGTGGTGGGATTGGAGCTCGGTGCTGATGATTACATGTGTAAGCCGTTTAGTCCGCGTGAGCTGCTAGCGCGCGTTAAAAGTATTTTACGTAGACAGACACTCGCTGTGCAAGCGCAGGCAGCGGACCCTGAGGCCATGCCATTTGTTGTCGATGAAGAGAAACGGCGTATTCACTATTTTGGCTGCGTCTTAGATTTATCGCGCTATGAATTTGACCTCTTGCATCTGTTGATCAAAAATCCAGGTATTGTGTATAGTCGTAGTGAGCTTTTGGATGCAGTTTGGGATGAGCCGAGCAGTAGCTATGATCGCACGGTCGATACTCATATAAAAACTATCCGGGCAAAATTAAAGCTGATTAAGCCAGAGATGGATGCGGTGGAAACACGTCGTGGCCTTGGTTATGCCTTGCGAGAAGATTGGTGAGTTTACGACTGCGTTTGAGTTTAGTCCTGCTGATCATTATTAGTGCAGGATTTTATTTAAGCATTCGTTCGGTGTTGTATGATTTACGCCCGCAGTATTTGTCATCGATGGAAGAGGCCTTGGTCGATACGGCAGAGATTTTAGCGGCATCGGTGCGCGTAGATGTGGATGGTGCCTTAGTCTTGGAGCCACTAGAGCGGGCATTGGCGCTAGCTGCACAGCGAACACTTGCAGCACAAATATATGAAAAATATAAAACGGCTGTAAGTATGCAGGTCTACGTTTGTAATGCACGGGGCATCGTGGTCTATTCGTCTTATGATCCTGCTCAACTGGGTATGGATTTTTCGCGTTGGAATGATGTCTATCTGAGCCTGCAGGGTAAGTATGGTGCGCGTGGAACGCGAGAGAACCCGAGTGATCCTGATTCATCTGTGTTATATGTTGCTGCGCCGATTATGCATGATGGACGTATTGTTGGGACACTTACGGTACGAAAGGCCTCCGACAGCGTAAGTGTGTTTGTCGGCACCGGACGAGATCAAATTATCTTGGTGGCCATCGTGAGTGTTATTGTCATTACCTTGTTAATTCTCATTGTGACGATTTGGGTGACGAGACCGATTCATGCTTTGGAGGCGTATGCCGAGCAGATTGCGCATGGAAAACGTCACCAGGTGCCTCAGCATTTAGCGCCAGAATTAAAACGCATGGCGTTGGCATTGGATTATATGCGTTCGGCTTTAGACGGTAAGCAATATGTGGAATCGTATGTACAGACCTTGACTCATGAATTTAAAAGTCCTCTTTCAGCAATAGCAGGTGCCAGTGAATTATTGCAAGGGCCGATGAGTGAAGAGCAGCGGAATCATTTTTTAGCTAATATTGAAAATGAAGTTGAGCGTCTCAAAAACTTAGTAGACCGTATTTTATTATTGGCAGGCCTTGAAAACAGAAATGCGTTGGAGAAAAAAGAGGCTGTAGATGTGTCTGCAGTATTAGTGTCGGTAATCGAAAGTGTTGCGTCGATTGCTGCGCAGCGGGATATTCGTATTGAATACGTAGCGCCTGATGACGCTCAGGTCATTGGTTCCCAGATGAGTGGTGATGCCTTCTTAATTGAATTAGCATTACGCAATGTGATTGTAAACGCTATAGAATTCAGTTCGGCTGAATCGACGGTAGAAATATCGTTGCACAGTAATGATATGTGTGTGGACGTTTTATGTGCAGATACGGGCCCCGGTATCCCTGCATATGCACGCGAGCGTATTTGCGAACGCTTTTATTCCCTGCAGCGTCCTGATGGGCGTAAGAGTTCTGGTCTTGGTTTAAGCGTGGTTAAAGAAATAATGGATTTACATCAGGGCGAACTGAAGATTGAACGAAGTGACGAGCGCGGTACCTGTATGCACCTGCGTTTTCCGCTCAGCCCTTAGTTATTAGCCCTTACGATTTAACGCAGCTGTAGTTTTTGCGAGCATTGGACGTTGTAGGTAGAACTACCAATCATTGCTTTAATTTGAATATCCTTACTCGTTTCAATTATTTCTACACTGTTCTTTCCGGTCCCTGGGCTGATTAAGGTGACTAGTGTGTGCGATTTGTGTAAGCCTTCGCTGCACCAGCGTAGTTGCCTCATTGATGGTGCTGTCGGTTTTGTGGGGGCAGTTAGTGCTGTGGCGAGCACGGCACTTACATTCGAGGCATAACTGACACGTAGTTTTTGTTTTTCACCATGCAGTACGGCACCATGTCTGGTGTTTTTGACCAATGCGTAAGTGTTGATACGGCTCTCAACGCGGCCTAGTTGTGATAAGTCAAAACGATCGATAATGAGATAACCCTTGTCTTTGAGCATAACAATTAAACGTCCACAAAAAGTAGCTGCGTTTCCATCGCGCATTTTCCCCATCGCGTTTGTTGCAATGAGGCGCACTCCATGGAGGCCATTTTTCTCAACAAGTTTTGTGCTATCAAGTTCGCTACCCGGATAAATGCCGACGCCGTTAATGAAGAGCGTGTTTTTAGACTGGGGTCCTATTTCAAAGAGTTCTTCACGTCTGCCAGAGAATGTGGTATCAAGGTATTCATGACCACGTGGGTGGGTGATGAGTGCTTCGTTGCCAATTACACAGTGATAACTTAAGAGATCCCGCTGCCCATGCGGTACCTTGGTTGTCCCGCCTCGTATGGACATGTACATTTTTGAATGTGTAGATTGGTCGCCAAGGATAGCCCAGTCGAGTCCCTTGTAGATTTTTGCATACGGTTTGATGGGTTTGGTTTTTGTGCCCGTAGTGGTGGTGCCTTTGTGAAATAATAACCAGAGAGCAGATTTTGGCCATGTTTCTTCAATATTTAACGGTTTATCAAGTGCATCGAGCTGCGACATGATTTCGTCGCGCCCTAGATTTTCAGCTAAGCGATAATGAAAGGGCATCGGACCCCAGCTGTTCACATCGCCAAAGCTACACGGGGCACCATTAGGATTGAGATCCATGGGGAAGGCTATGGTTTGTTTCACGCCACGTTGTTGTAGCAGCGGATGTTTTTTCTGTGTCGCATTTTCATAGCTGAGGAGATAGAGGAAGGCATAACGCATGCCATAATTCCAGTAGCCAGTACCTTCAGGCCACGCGCCATTTATATCATTGAGGTGATATATAAATGGTTTTATAGATGTTTCGCAGTGCGGTAGTAATTTACGTGCAGCGGCAGATTCTTCGTACATAGCGAGTGCAAGCATGCCAAGACCGCCGGCACAAACGGTGTTCCAATTGGAATTTTCTTTTCCAAACCACCATGCGGCATTTGGTTTAGCGTGTTTGAGTCCGGACTTGAAGCTCCATTTTTCTGCGGTTTCTAAAAACAAGGCGCGTTCATCAGCGCTTAAATCATGATAGAGCCAATCGTAGGCTATGGCCAATGTTGTGCTGTTTTCTCCATAGCTCAGGTCAAAGCATGAGTCAGTGGCCTGGTCGCGATTACGCCAGCTTATCCACGACCAGTATTCCCAGTCGCGCATGTCTTCAACTAATGCGAGCGCTGCCTGTTTGAACTTCGCATGCTGAGTTTGTTGCCAGCGGGTGAGGAAGTTCAGCATCCGTGTTTGCGCACGGCGTGCTCGTTCTAGGAGGGCATTATGCGTACGAGGATAGTTAATCGGTTCACGGAGACTTTTGTTGGCGGCCTTGGTGACGACTGCTTGGGCTTCTTTAAGAAACGGGAGCTCGTGTTTGTCGCTTAGTGACTGAATGTGTTGTTTGGTGATACAGAGGCGCGGATGCTGCAAAAGTTGGAGCTTGGTCATGTGGATGCCCGTTCTCATTTTATGCTTACAGAGTGGTGGATTTGTAACGCGTAGTATCTGAGTGGGTTAGGGAGAGGCAAGAATCACTTCACTGAAAGTTCACATTTCTCCGCGAAGACTTCAAATTATCTCCACAAAGCCATCTATGCTTCTTGAAAGGAGATGATTAATGAGCATTCGGCGCATAATCGCAGTTATTATTATCTACATACTCGTTGTTGCAGCATGGGGGATACTTGGAACGGCTATGGCAGTCCGCAGTGATGCTATGTCTATGGGTTTGGATCAAGAAGTGCGTCAGTTGTGGGGCCAGCCTTTAGTGCAGCAAGGGCCCTCGTTTAAGCGAATGAAAGAAGGTGATAAACGCGGTGCATTAATGGTCCCAGAAAAATCAGATATCGATGTGACCTTGGCATTAGAGCATCGTCGTAAGGGGCTCTTGTGGTACCCAACCTATGAATGCTCATTTACAAGCAGCTATGTCGTTTTGAATCCGACAGATCATATGCAGTCGGTGCAATTTCATTTTCCATTCCCTGAGGCGAGCGGTACCTATGATGCTTTTTCGATTACCCGAGATGCGCAGTCTATTGCTATGGCTGTTGATACGCGTGTGGGTTTGCAGCATGTCTTTGAATTAAAGCCGGGGGAACAAACGGTGATTGGCATTACCTATAAAACACGCGGCATAGAGGAATGGTCCTACCAAATAAATAAAGAAATTGGACGGGTGAAAGACTTTACCTTGCAGGTAGCTACTAATTTTACTAATTACGATTATATAGGCGGGACCATGTCTGCAGACACTGTGCAGGAGCATGAGCAGGGAGTGCGCTTAACCTGGGCAACTACAGACCGCATTACCCAGCAACATATTGGTTTGAAAATGCCGACACGCTTAAATCCAGGACCCTTGTCGTCTAGAATGACATTTTTCGCCCCAGTGTGCCTCGTATTCTTCTTTTCCCTAGTGGCGGCTATTTCAATTGTGAAGAAAATAAATATTCATCCGATGCACTTTTTGTTTGTGGCGGCAGGATTTTTTGCGTTCCATCTCTTATTTGCCTATCTGGTCGACTTAGTCAATGTGCACGTTGCTTTTGCAATTTCCACGGCAACGACGCTGTTACTCGTGACAAGTTATATGAGCGCCGCCCTCAAGGGTGCGTTTCCCAAACTGGTTGCTATTGGTGGCCAGTTGTTTTTTCTGGTCTTGTTTTCTTACAGCTTTTTCCTGGAAGGCACTACGGGTTTGACCGTTGCGATTGGATCAGTGCTTACTTTGGCAGTTATTATGCGTTTGACGGCAGATGTAGATTGGCAGGAATTCTTTGCCCGTAAGCCAGTCCTTGGACGTCGTAAAGGCTTAGAGGCTGACTATAACGAGGGATAAAGGATTGCCTACGGCAAGCGAAATTCTCGCGTTGCATGATAGAGACGGTACCAATCGTCGCGGTCGAGTGTGATCTCGGCCGCGGCGCTAGCGGTTTTTATGCGATCTGGGTTACAGGTCCCTATGATTGCTTGTACGCTTGTTGGCAAGCGCATGAGCCAGGCAAGTGCAACGGCTGATGAGCTACAATTTTTTTGATGTGCAATTATTTTTAATTCTGTTTGAATTTTCTCGATACGCTCAAAGTCAGGCTGTGAAGTATCTGCGGGGCGGCCATCTAAAAAGCCACGGGCGAGGGGAGACCAAGCCTGCACGCAGATATTGTTTGCGAGGCAATATTCGAGGCAGCCAACATCCTCATAGCCGCGTCCATTAATATTCCAGTCTACGCCAGCGCTGACCAAGTAATGATGCATGAGGCTGAGCTGAATTTGATTACAGACCAGTGCTTGGTCTAAGGATGATTGCAAGAGCCGCATTTTAGCGGGTGTTTGGTTGGACACACCAAAATGATGGACTTTGCCTGCCTGTTGTAAGTCGCTAAAGGCACGCGCGACCTCTTGTGGCTCCATGAGTGGATCGGGTCGGTGGAGAACCAAAACATCTAGGTGGTCACAACGTAGGCGAGCGAGGCTGTCGTCGACACTTTTACAGATGTGCTCGTAGCTGAAATTAAATTGTTGTGGATGTGAATCCTGAGGTAGGCAAATACCGCATTTGCTTTGAATGACGATGTCTTCGCGCTGATCAGGGTGCTCTTGTAACCAGTCACCAAACACGGTTTCAGATTTGCCACGGCAGTAAATATCTGCGTGATCAAAGAAATTGATGCCACAGGCGCGGGCCTGATCAATGGCTGCAAAGCCTTTTTCGCGTACTTCATTACTGATGGGTTGTTCATCCCAGCTGCCACCTATGGCCATGCAGCCATAGCCAATAGGGGTAACCTGAAGCTGTGATGCGCCGAGGGGGATGAGGTCCATGATAATGCTCTCTTGTGCGTATGGGGGGCTTTGTGGCTGACTTGGACTTTACCGCATGAAATGCAACAGCAATATGGAAATCCTATGAAAGACCGACTCTTTGCTTTGATTGCCTATGTAGGTGCATTTGTATTTGTGATGTGGGCGGTTTTGATCATCGAAGTGCAAGTAGGTCAAAAGTTTTACGAGTGGGGTATCCTGCCGCGCAGCGTTATTGGCTTGCGTGGGATTATCTGTTCACCTTTTCTACATGGTAATCTAGAGCATCTAGTGGCGAACACGATACCGTTTATGGTCCTTGGATCACTCGTCGCGATGCATGGCTCAGCCGTTTTCTGGCGCGCAACCACTACGATAGTTATCCTAGGTGGTTTTCTGGTTTGGTTGATAGGGAGTCAGACCTTTCATATCGGTGCTAGTGGTTTGGTCTTTGGGTATTTGGGTTATTTATTGACCTATGGCTGGTATGTGAAACGTTTTTTACCTATAATTGTTTCGTTGGTAGTTTTTGTTTTATATGGCGGTGCGTTGTTGGGTGTTTTACCAAGCGATCCACACATATCGTGGTATAGTCATTTGTTTGGCTTTATTGCGGGTATTCAGGCAGCACGTGATCAGGCCGTTGATGCGAAGAGGAGTAGTCATGACGCATGATTTTAGATTACAAATGGACGACGGCACGGATCTGCCTTGGGCGACATCGAAAGTTGTTTGTGTCGGGCAAAATTATGCAGAGCACATTAAGGAAATGAACAGTAAAGCGGTAGCAGACCCGGTCATTTTTATGAAGCCGTCAACAGCACTGCGACCACTCAGTGCAGCTTTAGCACTGCCTGCTTTTTCGCAAACGTGCATCATGAAATTGAACTAGCGCTTGTTATTGGTGACGTATGTAAACAGGTTCAAGAATCTGCGGTTCAGCGCTACATTCATGCCTATGCTCTTGCGATAGATTTGACAGCACGCGATTTACAAGCTGCGTTTAAGCAACGTGGGCATCCCTGGGAATTAGCAAAAAGCTTTGACGATTCCTGTCCAATTTCTTGCTGCGTAGCAGCCGAGCGTGTTCAGGATGCGCAGGATTTAGAATTGCGTCTGTTGGTGAATGATGAGTTGCGCCAAGAGGGGAACACCAAACAGATGATTCACCCTATTAATAAACTGATAGCTTTTATTTCACAGTATGTGACTTTGTTGCCGGGTGATCTGGTGCTTACGGGTACGCCTGCCGGTGTCAGCCAAATTCATGCAGGTGATCGAATTACCTGTCAATTAGCTGACCTGATAACGCAAAGCACAACGGTCGTTTAAGTGATCGCTGTGCTAGGGTGCAGTCGCTAGTATAAGGACGGCTATCTGTTGTTGACTACTCGTGGTGCTCGCGGTGGGGCAAGAAAATAATAAATTGAAAGCATGATCGGCATTAATTGCAAGATTGTTGCTCAACGCTCGTTGCGTCGATAGATTATTACTAAGTGCAGGGCTACTACTGTTGTCCACGTCAATGACGTATTGATTAGGGCCAACCGCCGTGCTGCTGGTCCAGCCTGCACCTGTGCTTGGATTTGATGCAATACTTAAATTCACGGGAATATTACTGAGATTTCTTATCGAGTAGGGTTCTGCAGCTGACGTACTGCCCGCTATCATGACGCCGAGTGCCCAGTTCTTTGCTGTCGTGCTCAGGGTGTCTGCCCACACTATATTAATGTTTTGAACGCTGACCGTGAGGCGAACTTCACCATCGCTGCTGAGGTCAATGTTTCCACTAAATCCAAGCGGCATACTAGCGACAGTCATGCTATGGCTGAGTATGTGTGTGCCGGTGTAGGTAAACAGTAAATAACTGCCTGCTGTTAGACCACCAGCATTACTGACATGCAGATTGCCACGGAGCAGTAATTCACTTCCCGGTGCACTGAGGGCCACACTGTCGCTCGCGCTACCGAGATCAAAATATACTTGGCTGTCCGTACTTAAATTTAGCCCAGTGCCATTATTGTGGTAAATGGTCATGCTGTCACTGCTGCTGTTTCCGGGGCTCAGTGCGGCGCTATTTAAGAGGCTGACGGGACCTTCAATGCTTCCATTACCTGCGAGGGTGCCTGTACTATTAACGGTGACGCTAGTCACAGGTGGGCTGCTATTGCTTAAGCGGACATTACGATAGCTGCCATTACCGACTAAATTATCTGGACCGTCGTTGTCGTTGACAAAAAACAGAACGGGGCGGGTACCGGTATAAAAAGTCCCAATAGGAATCTCATAATGTTTCCAACCGTCGCTCAGATTGTAATTCTCATAGTTTGAGAGACCCCAATTCTGTGTGCCTTGTAATTTAAAGGTGAAATTGTTAGAAATGTTGGCATCGGTATCCATGCCCAAGCCTTGGATTTCACCGGTTTCAGTACTCAAGTAGTCGAAGGACAAAACGGTACTGCTGATAATAGGGTAGGAATAATTAATGTATTTCCAAGTATTTCCCTCAATCGTTAGGGTGTCACCACTTGCAGACACAGAGAAGGTGCCGATTTGATCTTGGCCACCACCATAAGAGTTGATGCTGTAGTCGTTGAAGTTTATTTGTGGTGTATTCACATAAAGGAGGCCATCGTTTATCAGTAGACCGTTGGCTGTGACTGAACGAACATTGACGCTACGTTGATTGTGTAATGTCCCACTAACGAGTATGTTTTCTATATTTGGCTCGATGCTTCCGGTTAAGCTACTGTTGCCAATAAAGCTTAGGGTTGCTCCAGAAAGGTTAAATGAATCATTCGTGCTTAAGTCACCAGCTAGCGAAATGTTTTGCGTCGTGTTGAGTGCTCCGCTTACAATACTCAAATTCCCGCTAAGTATGGCTGCGCTTGTGAGTGTGGTTGCAACTGTTTTGTTTATCTGTAGATGATGCATCGTGTTGCCATTGAGGCTTATGTTTTGGGCGTTGCTGCCATTGCAGATGAGGGTGCTGCTGCCTGCGTTAACGCTAACGGCACTGAGGATGGTCATATCACCACCAACGCTAAGCGTAGCATCATTGAGTTGTAAGCTGCCAGTTTGGACGCTGCATGTATTGCTTATGCTGAGTGTTTGGCCACTCGAAATGGTGATGGACCCAGAAAAATTGTTCACCTGTAGATTGAGCGCTTGTGCTGGGTTGGAAATAATGACAGGATTATTATTGGAGCCGGCATCGAAGATGGCAGCTTGGCTACTGTTTGGCACCGGTGCCCCAGGGCTGCCGCCACTGCTATATGACCAATTTAATGTATTGTGCCATGCCGTGCTGCTGCTGCCGAGCCAGTAACGATTATTGAGTGGAGTGACTGCGCCTGGCGCCGCAAAAAATGTCGTATTATTTTGATTGTTTTGGTTACTGTATTCCGCTTGCACCCATGCAAGGCTGCGCGTCGTCGTGGAAATGCGCACCTCATCTATTATCCCCGTCCAGAACTCGCTGGCGCTGGTGCCGATGCTAACTGCGGCATTTGCATCAGTGCCCTGCGAAAATGTTTGTGTGCCTAAATTAACGCCGTTGTGTACTAGCTGTGCTGTATTCGCGTTGCTATCAACCAACATATTAAAATGCGCAAGCGTTGCGTTATAATTTACGGCTGGCCATTGCACTTGGCTAGATCCATTGCCGATGCCGGGGACAGAAGAGCCAAAGT
>CBDUFM010000031.1:0-11307 GCA_965366325.1 uncultured bacterium | reverse complement strand
TCTGTCGTGATGACCAAGAAAGCGGTCACCTCTCGTTTACGCGTGCCGGTGTTAGCTTAACCCTGGATATTCCACACGATGACGGACTCATTAAACAACTACACGAATTAAACGATTCCCTCCTTGAATGGGGCGGCAGACTATCTCTCGTCTCTGATGCATTTATGCGCAGCAGCGACCTACAAGCCATGTATCCCAAACTAGAAACATTCAAAGAACTCAAAAGTCGCATCGACCCACAAAATATTTTTCAATCCAGCCTCGCACGGCGTCTCGGACTATTGCCACAATGAAAATTGTCATCGTCGGTGCCAGTTCATCCATCGCGCGTGCCCTGGCCCTAGAAATAGGGCACGAAGATCATGTCATTCTAGCAGGACGCGACATCGACGACCTCGAAGACAACGCAGCGGACATCGGCCTACGCACGGGTGGGCAAACCTCGATTATTCAGTTTGATATTGCCGAACGCGATAAACACGAACATTTCCTCGAGCAATGCATTAAAACCCTCGGTCATGTCGACGGCATCTTTTTTTGCCAAGGCGTCATGATTGACCAAGCACAAGCCGAGCGCGATGACGAACTCTGCTACAGCATGCTCGATATTAATTTCAGCGCCTCGGTGCTGCTCGCCAATCGCTTCGTTCAACACATGCGCGAACGCGGTGATGGTTTTCTATGTTTTCTTTCTTCAGTCGTCGGCGACCGTGGCCGGCAAAGCCTCGCCATTTACAATGCCACCAAGGCAGCGATTAATGCCTATGTACGCGGACTGCAACATCGCCTCGCCGACAGCGGCGTCCATGCCCTCTTAGTTAAACCCGCCTTTGTTGACACCGCCATGACCTGGGGCCTCTACAGCCCCTCCCTCTTAGCACCACCCAAACGCGTCGCCGACGACATCTGGCGCGCCGTGCGCAAAAAGAAATACTGCATCTACACCCCTTGGTACTGGCGCTCTGCCATGATGTTCGTCCGCGGCCTCCCCAGGTTCCTCTTCCATAAACTGCGGAGTTAAGTAAACGGTGATTAATTATGATCGATTACAAAATATCAACCTTAGAAAACACTTGTGAATACCTACACGGCGATAGCTATTCAAAAAATGTACAATCAAATTGGTCGTCAATAATCGCTGCACCAAACGATCAACAAATACCTCTCCTCTTGAATATTCTTAAAAACTGGGATGGTCCATTTGGAATTCTCTATGTGTTAGTTGCATCAAGATGTGGGCGAACGGGAGCCAGGTATCAAAGTGATATTACACGGAATTACGAAGAGTTAGAGCTCTTCTTATATACATACCAAGAATACTTTGAAAGAGATGGGCGTCACCATTTATGGATAATTGATGTGGAATCCAATAACCGGATAATTTACGACAACCATGATTTAATACATGTTTACGGAGACAACGATCACGCCGAAAGCTGCTGCTTGGATCACGGACTCAGTCAGAATAAAATAATAATTCCAACGCCACACAGCCATAACTACAACTCACAGTACGATTCCGTAGAGGATGAATTATTTAAAGAATTCTCCTGGTCGGAGTTCCCATTAGTTCCGGAGCACGATGATCCGTAGTCGTGGACTACTACCGAGATCGCAGCTGCACTAAATGCCAATAAAAGCTGGATTTGGGGTCAGATTCAAGATTGCTAACAACGTGCTCGCGCCAAGCGCCGTTCCTCATACTTTGAGGAATTTTTATGCAGACGAAGTCGAAATAAAAATAGGCCGCGCCAAAGCGAAGCGGGAGCCCGAGGCAAAGCCTCGAAATAAAAAGCCTTAAATGAGGTGCTGGCTAACGCGGAAAATGGCCCGCAGCTACTCTTTTTTTACGAAGGCGTGTTTGGGGATTGGTGGCGGCCCCGTGCGATAGCGTAAATCTTTTAACGCGACCGGCCCCTTCATCTCCAAGGCATCCAGCGGTGCGTGTAAATGCCACTGAATTTTTTTATCGAGGCCACTAATGCTGAGGCTTGTTGCTGCGCCCTGTCGCCCTTCGATGGTAACTCGTCTTGGACTGCGTGGTGCACCGCTCAAGGCGTAACGCCACAATTCTAAGCCATCTTTATGTGCACTCACTGCATTGGGTTGAATATGCAGTAACATTTCTTCGGCTTTTTCATCCAAGCCGCGACAGACAAGCATCGCTTGATCGTCACTGAACGATACAGTCAACGAACAGGTCCAATAGGCTGCGATGGGATCCAATTGTAATTGCACGGGATTGGTCGTGATGCCGCCGCCTTCGAAATAACGCCAATTAAATTCACGTTCACCATTCCAAATAGCTTTGCCATCACTGAGCTCATGCTCTTGACCACTATCAGGGCGACCATAGCTAAGCACACCAGTATCAACACCAAGCACACTAATGCTGTCTTCGACATTTAACCCAATACGACTTTTCTCTTTACTGCGCACATGTTGGTCCGGTAATCCGATTGTAAAATCTGGATTAACCATCAACCACACGGTTCCGTTAACCACACTCATGCCGCGGTTTTGAACTAAAATAGTTGCAGGGCCCTGAATACTGGCCTGATCACCGCCCGGCCACTCTAAAGTTAGCAAAGCATTTTTAGCAATCGCAATTTGTCGTTGGTCAACGCGCTGGTCTATACTGAGACTATCACCCTCTTGGAACACCTTGCCGCCACTCACATGGCGCACCATCGGGAAACTGGAATTGCTCGGTACTAAAAACCAGCCCAATAAAATAATAAGACACAAGGGCAGTAAAATTAATAAGGCCGACAATGAACGCGGAGCGTCTTGTGCAGTGGCCACTGGGTCCAATTGCTTGCGCCGCTTACCGAGGCGCTGCAAAATGCCACCGGCAAATGCGTCATCGCTTTTACCGTCATCATTTTCAATCCGATGTCGAATTGTGTCGGCAAAATGCGGACTCAATTTCATTTTCATGTCCAAGGTCGTAGCCAAGGTCTGCCACGTTATAGCCGCAGCGTCATCTGAATTATCAGCGCGCAAACAATCGTATAACTCTTTGAGTTCGTGCTCCTGCAATTCGCCTAAGGCAAATCCAGTCGCCAACTCTTCGATACGCTTGTTATCAAATGCGTCGCCGCCTTGCGGATCGCTACTCATAGCATGTCCTGTAAGCGTTTTTCAGCACAGGTGCGCAGGGCTTGCTGTAATCGCGAGAGACGCTTACGGCAGGCAGGTGCTTTGATGCCCAAAATTTCGGCAGCGATGTCCGTCGTCATGCCTTGACTGTGAACCAAGTCCAAAAGTTCGCGCTGATTTTCTGGGATCTCGGTCATGCAGCCATCGAGTGCCTCTAGGCGTACGCGCGTCCATTCATCATCATCAGGCGGCTGACGACGCAGCAGCTCTTGACGGATAAGATCACGTAAATGCCTATGCTCTCTATTGTTACGTCTATGGTGGTCGAGAAGCTGTGAGCGCGCAATGGTTAAGAGCCAGGCCCGTGGGCTGGTTCCGGTCCGATACTGATGGCGCTTGGACCAGGCACGGACAAAGGTTTCCTGAGCAATTTCGTCAGCCAATTCAGCGTCTGCACATTCACGCAGTGTGGTAGAGCGCACTAAATGCTGGGTATCAGAGACAACCGAGGCAAATGCCTCGTGATCCTCTTCATCGCGTGCCAAGCACATCCAAGCGTCTAGTTGATCGGCCACTATGACTCCTCTGGCCTCCATTCTTGGTTCAAATCCCCTATTAACAAGGGGATACAAAGGCTTTTCTCAGCAGCAAAAGCAGTCACAGTCATAGCCGTGCCTGCGTTTTTTCTGTGCCTCGGCACTATTGGCGCTCGGCACCCTATCACGAGAGAAGCCCGCATGAGCGAAAACACCATACCCGAATCAGCCAAAGAATCAGAATTAGTTGCCCGCCTCGGTGAGGCACGCCAACGCATCCTCGACGAGGTGCATAAGGTAATCGTTGGCCAAGATGATCCGCTCGAGCAAATGCTGCTCAGCCTGCTTTGCCGCGGACACTGCCTACTTCAAGGCGTGCCGGGCTTGGCAAAAACAACGATGATTCAAACCCTGTCCAAAACACTCGACCTAAGCTTCGGACGCATTCAATTCACGCCCGATTTAATGCCGACAGATATTACGGGCACAGACATTATTCAGGAAGACCCTGAAACCAACCGACGACAATTTGAATTTTTACCGGGCCCTTTATTTGCCAACATGGTCCTTGCTGATGAAATTAATCGCACCCCGCCCAAAACCCAAGCAGCTCTGCTTGAATCAATGCAGGAGCAACGTGTCACGGTACGTGGCCGCAGCTATGAACTACCCGATCCATTTTTTGTGCTCGCGACTCAAAATCCAATTGAACAAGAAGGCACTTATCAATTACCAGAAGCGCAACTCGATCGCTTCATGTTTATGATTACCATTGATTACCCCAATCGTGACGACGAAATAGAAATCCTTCGACGCACCACTGGCAAACAACAACAAACCTTAAAACCATTATTTAATGCCAATGAAATTTTAGAATTACAAAGCTTAGTTAGTAGCGTACCAGTTGCCGATCCCGTTCTCGCCCGCGCTGTGGATATGGTCCAAGCCACCCGACCAGGTATTGCACCAATCGAAGCCGTCACTCAAAATCTTCAATGGGGTGCTGGACCACGCGCTGGCCAACAGTTAATTAATGGCGCTAAGGCGCGCGCCTTATTACATGGGCGTTTCCATGTTGCGATGGAAGACATTTACGCCATTGCTAAACCCGTTTTACGCCACCGCTTAGTGCTTACCTTTGGCGCTCAGGCTGAAGGTCTCCATCCGGATGATATCGTCGAACGCCTCATTCAGCACTTTAACGATTAAGCACCTGTAAACCATCGCATGTCTTTAATTAATATTGTTCAAAATGATATACTCGAACGACTGGGTCGCGTTGGTGTTACTGCGCGCCAAGCCGTAGAAAGCATCTTGTCCGGACAACATCGTGGCATACGCCGTGGCCTATCCGTTGAATTCGCTGGGCACCGCCCGTATCAACAAGGGGACGACTTTCGCCATTTAGATTGGACCGTCTACGCGCGCACTGACCGCTTAGATGTGCGCGTTTTTGAAGAAGAAACACGACTACGTGCCACGCTCATTGTCGACTGCTCTGGCAGCATGGACTACACCAGCCATCACATTCGCAAATTAGACTTTGCTCGCTACATTGCCGCCGCACTTGGCTTACTCATGGTACAACAAGGTGACAGCGTCGGCCTAGTTACCTGCGATCACCAAATTCGCCAACACATTCCCCCCTTAAGCAGTATGAGTCATTTATTAAATGTACTCGAAACTTTAGAGAATAATCAAGCTGGTGGCGACACTGATCTTGGGCCATTATTAGAGCAATTAGCGGAACGCCTCAAACGCCGTGGCCTCGTCATCTTACTCAGCGACTGCATTGATAATATTGAGCGCATGGTCCAAGCCCTGCACCACATGCGCTATCGCAAACAAGATGTGCGGCTCATTCATGTCTATGATCCTGAAGAAGCATCGTTTTCTTTTTCTGGTGCTCATTGTTTCAGCGGCTTTGAACAAGAGGCTGATATTATTGCTGACGCAGACCGCATCCGCCATCACTATCGCCAACAATTCCAAGAGCATACGCATAAACTTGAACAATTATGTTATCAAGCTGGTGTCACCTATCACGCCTGCTCTACCGATCAGGACATGGTTCGCACGCTCATTGAATTACTTAATGCCCTCGGTGAAGGTCGGCGCTAATGCTCCAACTGTTAAACCCGTGGATGTTATGTGGACTACTCGCTGTAGCTGCCCCGATATTGGTGCACCTCTTGCATCGTTACCGCGTCCACGCCACACCCTTTGCTGGCATGCGTTTTTTAAATCAAGTCATGGTACGCTTGCAGCGCAAACTGCGCTGGCAAGGAATATTACTCTTATGCATTCGTTGTTTAACGCTGGTCATACTCATCCTCGCCCTAAGCCAGCCCTTATGGCGCTCACAACTTGACTATAGCCAAATCCTAGAACGCCAAGGTGCAACAGGCGCGGTAATCGTCTTTGATAACAGCGCGTCCTCCACCAAAGATCTCAGCGCATTAAAAGAACTCGCCCATCATTATATCAATACGCTTCGTAGCGGCGATGCCGTCTCTATTTTAAGCCTTAACAATGAACACCGGCAGACTATGTATGATTTTCAGTCTGCTCATGCATTAATTGATCGCATTAGTGAAACTGACGCGCAAAGCGATCTCTCGCTTATTTTTAGAAATGTGCAAAGCAGCCTTCAATCACATGTAAATCCATTCAAAGAAGTTATTATTATTACTGACGGACAAAAGAACTCTTGGAATGAAGCTAGCATCCAACAGCTCAAAAACATTCAATCTGAACTCAAACTCGATGATAACGAAGCACGCTTTATTGTCTTGGCCCCACCACATGACCCCTCTGCCAATAACAGCGCTATCAGAAGTCTCCATAGCTCGCAACAAGTCGTTGCCGTTGGCCAACGCTGCCTGTTCAGTATTGCTATTCACCATGAAGGCACTATCCCACAAAATCAATGCATACTCCGCATTCGCGCTGACGGTCGTATTATTGATGAGCGCGTCATTAATCGTGAAAATGACGTCGAAGAAATTGTTCATTGCGAATATAAGTTTTCAGAACCGGGATCGCATCATGTTAGCGCCGAACTCGTCGGCCTGCGCGACTCTATTCCGAATGACAACATTCGTTACATCTCCATTGCTGTCATAAAACGCATACCCATTTTATTAATTGATAGTTTTGACGGCAAACAATTGCGCCCGATTGAGTTGGCCCTCAAGGCTAGCAACGACGAACAAGGGGCCTTTGATGTTAACCATGCAGACATCACCGATATTAGTGCCGAATTACTGGCACTGTATCCGGTAGTCATCTTAGCCAACACAGCAGCCCTAGATGGACAAAGCATCGCCACTATTGAACGCTATGTCGTCGGCGGCGGCAACATTATCGCCATGCTTGGTCAGCACAGTCGTGCGCCAGTCATTAATAGCCTGTGGTCGCGCAATGGGGACGGGTTTCTTCCCTGTAATGTTGAGGACGCGCGCGAAGCCGAGCAGAGCTTTAATACTTTTATACAATTTGAACAAGACCAACATCCTGCATTTGCGACTTTACCGGGTGCGCGCCAACAACTCTTCTCGTCATGCACGGTCTATAAATATATGCCACTGGATACCAGCAGCATGATCGCCGATGAAGATTTTAATGTCTTAATGACCCTTAATACCGGCGAAGCCTTTTTAGTTGAACGCCATCGTGGTCAGGGCCGTGTCTTGCTCATGGCCTCGAACTTCGACTTTGACTGGACTGACATTGCCAGCCATGGGATTTTTGTGCCGTGGATACGCGGCCTCTGCTCGTACCTGTCTTCATTTTTATTACCACCGCGTAATATCTTATGCGGCGAACAAATCATTCACTTATTGCATGATAATAAATCCTACGACTTTGTGAGCATGGAAGGCAGCAGTCTCAACCAAGAGCGCGGCTCGTGGCAAGGACATCAGGTTAACCGTAGCGACATTGTCTGGCGTGCCGGCCTCTATGCCGCACGCCAACAAGATCAAGAAACGTGGTATGCAGTTAATGTTCCCAGCAACGAACAAAGCATCGAACATTTAAATCCAAGTGATATTAGTAGTTTTGATGCACAGTTGTTATTGATGCGCACAGCCGCAGATATTCAACAAAGCTGGGGCTCCGGTGAAGACAGCGCCCTGCCACTGTGGCGCATCGGCTTACTCTGCTGCATCTGTCTCCTCTTGATTGAAACATGGTATGCACGCAGCCTCGCCACAACCGAGTCTGCCTCATGAATATCGAAACAAGTTGGCAATGGCTTGGTTGGTCAGCGTGGATTTTAATCCCTGCATGGATCTGCATGAGTTTTGCGCTGTGGCATTTACGAAAACGCGAATGGCACAGCGCCAGCATGCTGAGCAGCGTCAGTGCATGGGCACTACGCTGTATAAGCATTGCGATTTTATTACTCATGCTGGCCGAACCGATAATTAGCCAACAACAACGACGAGAGATTAAACCACAATTAACAATTGTGCTAGACCACAGCGCGTCCATGCAACATCTCGATCAAAGCCTACACCCCAGCTACCAATTCGACGAACAACAAGCCCTCGGCATGCTCGACCATGAACAGCGTCCGCGCATTGCCCGCGAGTGCCATGACCTCCTGCGCTCAATTCGCAATTTCCTTAGTGAATTAAGTAAACGTCCGCTGCGCGAGAAGGACAGCCAAGAACTATTAGCCTACGGAAAATCCTTACAGCCGATGCTGTCATCGCTCATTGGCCACCAATTCATTGGCGACCGTGTTCAAGACATCTGCAATTTGCTTCTTATATTATCTAATAAAATAGAAAACAATGATGCACCACAAATCCAAAGCCTTCTGCACAAGATTGACGCCACGCTGCTACAAGCACTGCAAGGACTGCAACAACACGCTGACTCAGCACTGGCCGCTGGCGCTAACGCATCCGATCAATTACAAACATCAATTAAAGAATGGAAAACACTCACGCGTTTACAACGTAGTGAAAAGTTTATTCAGGACACGCTCACCCCTGCACTCGGCGCACAAGCCACCATTCAAATCGTTCCACTGCATGCCCCAAGCGACACTTACACCAGCAAGCAGGATGTCCCGCATGCGCAACAAATGCGCAGTGATTACTACCAGTGCTTTGACACACTTAATCGACAATTAGGTGGTGAACAACAGCAGCACATCCTGCTACTCAGCGATGGTTTGCACAATGGCGACAAAGATCCCCTGCCTGTTGCCCGTGCCTTAGGCGCACGCGGCATTCCCATCGACACCATGATTATTGGGGATTTTGACCAACCACGGGATGCTGTTGTCCTTGATATCATTGGCCCCAGTGAAATGTACCGCGCTGACGATATCCCCATTACCGTGCGTTACCGAATCACAGAATACCCAGGACAAAATTGGGATTTAATTATTACTATTAACGGAACGGAATACGACCGCCGCATTGTGAGCGGCAATGGACTTGTCCAAGAACAGCATTTTACCGTTAGCGAATTAGCCGCGACACGCCTTATCATTGAAGCAAAGCTCCAAGCACACGTTGATATGAATACGCTCAAACAAGAACGTAAGGCCTGGCACGAAGAAATATGGGATACCACCCACGCCCTAGACTTGTTCGATTTCTTTAATTCCGAACTCATTCCAACGGCGACTAGCGATCGTTTTATACTCAGCAAAGAGATACAACACAATCGACAAGACGCCTTTATTCGACGTCTCCGTTCCTATATCATTCCATCAAGTGATGGCTGGTACCAATTCTTTATCAGTGGCGATGATCGTGGTGCGCTTTGGTTAAGCACAGACCATAGACCTGCCCATAAAAGCCTCCTTGCCTATTTTGATGAGCCGTGCAAAGAATCCGAATGGAATAAATTTCCATCACAACAATCTCAAGCCGTATACCTCAGAAAAGACCAGCCCTATTATTTAGAACTAACCCACCAAGACATTAGCCACTTCGACCGCATTCAAATTGCATGGAAAAAACAAGCCGAAAAAGATCCCAAACCACTGAGCGACGATGTCTTGATTCCGTTTGGCGACGACGCAATTGCCACACATTTATTGCAACGCAATGAGCACAACACACAAAACAATAGCAAAGAACATATTATCATTACCCACAGTGACCCGCTGCGTATCTTACTCTTAGATCAATATCCTCGCTGGGAAACCCGTTTATTGGTGAGCTTACTCGGTAGCGATGAAGGTATTCAAATTGATAAATTATTTGTTGGTCTCCAAAAACAAAGCCAAATAGAATCATTCTTTGCCAGTCTCGAACAATACGACGCACTTATTCTCGGTGATGTATCTGCTAGCCTCCTGAGTAACGAATACCAAGATCGCCTTGCGCACGCGGTGCGCGAACACGGATTATTATTAATTGTCATTGCTGGCAGACAGTCTATGCCCCATGGCTTCGCCCTTGGCGCACTGGCCAATGTTCTCCCCGTACGTGTCAATTCCACGCAGTCCGATCAAAATCGTCTCTGGCACTTACAAGCATTGAGTAATGACTCGCTCACCAGTCTCGACAATCGCCAGTGGGATTGGACATCACTACCAGCTTTCTCATGGATTAACGGTCATGTAACCGCCAAACCGGAAGCCACCATTCACCTAACCGTCAACAGTAAAGACGGCACACAAATACCCTACTGCTGTTCGCAGCATATTGGCGCGGGCCGTGTGGTGTATTTTGGCTCGGATGAATCCTGGCGTTGGCGGCAACAAATTGGCAAATTAGAACACCGCAAATGGTGGCGGCACGTTATGCAATGGGGCCTGCAATCACGACTGCATGGATCGAACCCGCGTTTACGCGTAGCCATTAGCCAACGTCAAGCAGATCACGCCCATCAAATTCTGGTCCATGCACGCTGCCTTGATAATGGCAGTGTCCTAAACGACGGCCTCTCAGTGGCCATTCAACAACTCGATGGCAAACAACAGAGCTGGCTTTTACAAATGCCAGCCGGACCACAGAGTCAAACCAGCCTCTGCATCGGTGATCACCTAGAGCTTGGCCCCGGTCAATACCGCTGCACCGTCCAATCCAGTCATCTACCACATTTGTTAGAGGAACGCGAATTCTGGATTCGCCCTCCTCATCACACCGAGCTCAACCAACTTGGCACCGATCTCGCCTTGTTAAAACGCATTTCCCAAACCAGCCAAGGGAAAACCTACACAGCCAATGATTATCAATCCCTTATTCACCGATTAAAAAATAATTTAAAAAATCGTAGCATTACGCAGACACATATTGTTCACTTCTGGCGCCACTGGTATCTCCTGCTCGCCGCAGTGAGTCTCCTAACACTGGAATGGTGGCTACGCAAACGATCGGGGCTGCCGTGAATACACGCGAACTACCCGATATCATTACCCACACCCTACTCCAATTTTATTGGCGCAGTTGGGCCAAACGGAGTCTACGGGTGCTATGTGTGCTCTTAAGCAGCACCTTTCTCTATATGCTGCTCATCTGCACTGGAGACGCCTATCTACACTGGAACGATCTTTTCCGCTATGTATGCGCCTGCCTGTTTTGGATCTTTATTGGCTATCTCAGTATACGTTCAATTCTGCTGCCATTATTGCGTCGCCCAAGCTTGCTAAAAATTGCCCAGCACTACGAACGGCAATACGATAACCATTTACATA
>CBDUFM010000030.1:0-11551 GCA_965366325.1 uncultured bacterium | reverse complement strand
AGCTGAACAGGCCTCGCCATCAGCATCGCTGTGACGACGATCAAAGATTGGTTTGACTGGGGTGGCAACAACAGCTGCACGTTGATCTACATGCTCAATGACGAGGTCTTCTACGTTTACTTCGTTTACTTCTTCTACGTTTACTTCGTTTACTTCTTCTACGTTTACTTCTTCGATGCCATAATCGTCGCTGCTTTCATTGCGTGCCGCCGCTGCTTGCTGCTTGCGCGCATGAATTTTGGTTATTTCGGTATCGTCGACGTTGTTTGCACCCACCGGCTTGGCCACTGGGATGTTTAGCGCTGGCTTAGCGGCAGGTTTTGCCACTCGATCGAGTTGCTGCTGTGCTGGGACCGGCGTTTGTTGACGAGCAACCGGTGCCAAACGTATTTCTGCACTCGCCGTGCGGGCGTATTCATTAACTGGGCTCGGCGCTTTGGGCAGCGGCGTCTTTTTGCGCGCTGGACTTTGCGGGGCAAGCTGCGCGCGCTGGGGCTGTAGGGCTCCCTTTGCTGCTTGGTCCGCTTCCGTTTCGAGCGGCAGGGCTGCTGGCATTAAGGTTTCGTAGGACGATGGGCTACGTGTGTAGCTATCGGTTCCAGTGGCTAGCGCACCTTGGGCATGTGGCGGTGTCAATTCAGCCACTGCGCCCTCTTTGAAGTCGTCTGCGGTAATGATTTCGATTGAACCATAATCAAGTTCTTGTTGATCTTTTGCGAGTTTTGGTCGAGCCGGTGCCCGGCGACGTCCACGGTATGAAGCCATGTTATTGATACCTACAGCCCAAAAGGCCGAAAAAATGTGTGTTTAGCGATATGCTGCGCGATTTATGCGCATCCCCAACGAAAGCGCCGCCTAGCATGTGTCTAATTAATATTTGTCAAATTAAGTTCCTAATAAGCTGTGATGATTTTTCGTGCTCGGCAAGACGAAAATCCTGGGTGGTCTATATGATTTGCACACTGTATCTGTCGGCCCACACGATGACTACCGATACATGTATGAGCTAGCGTGCCATTAATTTTATTCTGTTCCATTTTTTTATTTCTAAAATGATGCCGTGGAGTTTAACATGCACAGCATCAGCATAGACAGCAACGATCACTGGCACCCAATCAGCGGCTGCGGTTCGCGCCGTTGCCCAGAAGAACAGATGAGCCTCGCCGCTGAAATCTTCATCGAACACGATCATTTCGATGAAGACACCAGCGTGCAACACGCCGATGGCATCCTCTTAAATCGCCACGTCTGGAAACAGCGCCAATTAATCCCACCAACGGCGATTCCGGCAGATGCACTTGGTGAGGATTGCTGCGACCTTGGGCCGCATATTTCCCTCGCCGCTCAAGCGCAAGCTGATGATGGCCTGGGTGGGGAACTGTATTTCGATGATGGCAGCTCCGCTCATCAGCGTGAATATGAATTTTTGCAGGGCCATGTTGCGCAGGCCTATCACGCCTATCAATTGCAGTACAGTTCGTGGCCACAGGCAAACCTGAATGATTGGCAAAAAGTTGAAGCGCTAGCACGTTATGCAACGCGTTGGAAAATGCGCACGGCACAGGTCTATGCTAGCTTTCATCCAGTTGATGTTTTATTTCATTCCAGCTACTGCACCGGTGCGGCTAATATTTTACAAGCCCTCGCCATGGTTGCTGGATTTGAGACTCGTTTCATCGCTATTAGCAATCACTCCACGATTGAGATCAACGTTAATGGCCGTTGGATCTGGGCCGACAATATCGTTGCTAATGGCGGCGTTACGCCCAACACCTTTAATTACGCCGAGATGACCGGTGACCCCTTAGCGGTCCCGAGCTTCACCGATATGCAGCGGGATTTTTATAATTCTGCTACGGCACGCTATCGCAGCCCCTATTCACTGAGCGCACGCTATTACTGGCATTTCATGTCTGGTGAAGCCAAAGGGCGTGGCCAACGCGACGACATCTCTGACGGCTATGGTTTATCTGTTCCCTACGATCCTAGCTGCGCTGCAGGTCTTTACCCAGAATTAAAACAGCATCGTTTTTTCGCTAACAAGGGCTGGGGTCCCTGCGTGAACATAGCTGAAAAGGGCTCGTTAATTCGGGCACAGTTTAGCCTAGAACCCGGCGCACGCCTACGTAAAATATTTTATATTAGTACATGCGACGACAATCCGATTAAGCGTGGTATTGTTAAAATTCGTTTAGCAGCCAGCTGCGATCCGACACAGCTCAACTGTACTGTTGATGGACATACTCTACAAGTCAGCGGAATCGGCACACGCTTCCAAGAACCCTGTCTTGAGTGCATCATTGATGCATCCCTGCTAAGACCCGGTGAACATGAATTAGTCATTAGCGCCGTTGGCGCTCCGGTTCAATGTATCCTCTATCCAGACCCCATCACACCGTATTACCATCCGTATTCGGAAAAAACCCTCAAACTCGATGACCGCTGCTTTAGTGTCGAGCCATGCCTTGCCCCAGCAGTATTAGAGCGCTTACGCGAGCCCCTGCTTACGTAAACGTATACGTCCCTGCGATACACGGCCTTATTCTTCCTAGGTTAGGCAGCAGCTAACATAGACTTGCAATAATTGGAGCCTGTCATGCGTAAGTCCCTTATCACTGTATCTCTGTACCTTTTTCTTATTAATACGGTTCAGGCGGCTGCACCCTATGTCAATGCACAGGCAATCAAAGAACGCTTCGATAGCATCAGCGACAAAGACATGGCGCTCCTGCGCAGCAAACGTATTTTATTCGCCAGTCGTTCATTTGGCCTGAATTTACGCAAGGGCTTGAAACACCTAGAAAAAGCCGATCAACGCTATGCGATTTTAGACAATTACCAACGCTTTGATGTGTTTAAAGCGGGCGGCGATCTCAGCATTATTCCGACAGATATTTTTGACTCATGTAATTTCGTACATTTTATGGCAAGCTACTGGCCGCACACGACACGCTTAAAAGAAGTCGAAACCCTGCTCGCAGAGCCACCGCACGAATTCCATAAACACGTTGATATTGTATGTATTTATTATCACACCGCGATGGCAAATATTTTCGAAACCTACGCCCATAAAATGGATAGCATGCGTGAAGCGTATCCGCATATCACCTTTATTTATGTTTGTGCGGGTTACATGGCCGCATCACAGGAAAAATCAAATGCAGAAGCGCGTAAATTTAACGATCTCGTGCGCGCTCGTTATCAAGGAAAAGTCCCGCTCTATGATTTAGGAGCAATCCTCAGTGATGACGGACGCGTAGGCGATGTCTATTGTCCCGAATATAGTAAAGATCCAGCAGGCGTGCATCCAAATCTCACCGCTGGCGAAAGTATGATGGCTAAGGGGTTTTTATTAGTCATGCGTGATGCACTCAAGCAGGGCGGTAATAGCATTAAACTAAAAGCGCAACAATCACAGAACCTAGACCAGCAAGCATTAGCTACTGATGATCCAGAATACCAAGCCGTGCGTGCTATTCTCGACGCGAATAATTTGCAACAGAAAAAAGTAGCATCTGTGTCCATGGTCGAAGACGGTCACATTGTAGCACTCTATCTCCAAGAAGGCGGAGTCACGAAACTAACAGACGACATTGGCAAGCTACGCCACTTACGCACGCTGCATCTTTATGGTGATCGTGAGCTAGATTTGCCGCTGCTTCAGCACCTATCGCCTGCAATTGGTAAATGCACACGCCTCGAAGATCTCCTCCTTAATCACAACGAATTGAGCAGCCTGCCTAAAGAAATAAGTCGACTAAAAAAAATCAGCTCACTTTCCTTGGCTGACAATAAGCTCAAAGACCTACCCTCTGCAGCACAACGCTGGGCGGAAAAATTCGACCCCGACGGCCTCAAACAACAGCATTAAGCAGTGCTAAAGCAGTGCTGTGCTGGCCCACTGAAATTGCATAGTACAGAACGGAAAACCTTATCGCTTTGTGTGGAATTCAGCGCATTCGCTATTTCAGGCCAGATTTGCTGTTTTGCCTGCGAAAGCTAAGTATGTTGATGAAGAGATTTTATAAGTAATTCTATACAATAAATCCTATAAATGATACCTATTGTATAGCTTTATTTATCGCAACTCACAGCAAATCAAAATAGATAAGTTGTTTTAAATTAAAGGTTTGCCCTTATTTATTAGGCGTTAAGCTGTCCGGTCCCGATGAGCATCTTCGTCTTTTAAGTGAGCCCACATGCTTATAAAACAGATAAATTGTATAGATTTAGAAGGTGCTGCACAGGAGCGCAGCTTCGCCACGCCGACTACCATTCCGGTGCTGTCGCTGTATACTATGTCAGGTACTAAGTCTATGACCAACGTAGCATTAAATACTAAATGCCAAGCTAGCAAGAGCTCGCGCTTAGCGCGCGCTTTTACCTTGGTCGAAATTCTCGTCGTCGTGACCATTATTGCGGTTTTAATTGGCCTCCTGATGCCGCTGATAAGCAAAATTACTTATCAAAGTGATTGCAGCGTCGCCGTCCAAACAATAAGCACCATACAATTAGCTTTAAAAAATTATCAAACAACTGCACGCCATACTATATATCCCGATAACCGCGATAAAACCGATAGCAGCCACCAGTTAAATGGATTTTTGCGTTACGATCGTTCTGATCCGCAATCGGGTCTGCTGAATAAACTCGCACGCTCCGACTCCTTTACTCCCGGCACAGAATCTCTCGATGAAGATGGCTTGTTGCTCGATCCATGGGGCGATCCGTATCAATTTATTCGTGGCAATTTTGCTAATAAAAAATTAGTTACCGCTAGTTACGACGACAGCCTACCCCAAGACACCAACAAACCAAAAGATGCCAATATACAAGCCATTGAAAGTGACTGGAATATTGACGACGAGGGCGGTTATTTTTATATTTTTTCATTTGGTAATGACCAAGATGATCCACAGGCATGGGTATACCCAAAAGATTTAAGGGAAAACCCATATGAATAGGCAGGCGCTCACACTCATTGAGCTGATCATCGTAATTGCCATTATTGGCCTCTTGTCGTCCATGGTCCTCGCAGCATCTGCAACGGTCATTGTCACAGCTGAGGTCTCTGAAACGCGCGCACTGTTAGTCAAAGTTAATGCGGCCATCCATCAATTTGAAGATCGTTATAATTACATCCCCAAAGCGACTTGGGGTCATGACGTCAATAACCTCGAAGCACCCACCGACTACACAAATAATTTATTTTGGCGTCTTGGCAAGGAAATGAAACGCCAAGACCGTATTGATTATGAAGCGTTATTACCAACTGCCATTAGTGATGCAGAAAACAGCGTCAGTCTCAGCGATGCAGACGCCTATAAAGGTGGTTTCCAAAATAATGCCTATCGCACATGGATTGGCCAATATCAAAACTTTACTCGTGATATGATTCGCGTGATCAAAAAAGAAGAAGCCATTATCGAGACAAAACGCAACTGGCAAACTTATGAAGCACTCAGTCAAGGTGAGATTGGCAGAAACTTCCTACGTAAACGTGATGTCGGCGATCCCTTACGCAAAAGAGCAGCTGGCGATGAAGATCCGTGCATCATAGTCGACTCCTGGGGCAATCCCCTTATTTATGTAACCCAGTTTTCCCCTGCCCTGCCATTTCGTAACATTAATTGGCAAGCCCATGTGACTTATTCCTATAGCACCGATCCGGTTGGCAAAGAGGCAGGCGCGCGCATCACGATTAGCGACCTTAATACTGACGGCAGCATCGAAGATGAAGCCGCTGTAAGCGATATCCGCACACACGCCTTCGCTGGTTATGAGGGCAGCTATGAACTATGGAGCGCTGGACCTGATGCTTCTTTTCACGCAATTCGTGGCGAATTAGTCAACGAAGACAACATCACTGTAAACGAGTATCGTAATGATTAAACGCTACGCAGCTGCATCATTGCGCGCTTATACTATTATCGAACTCCTCGTTGTTGTTGCGATCATGGCACTGCTCTACGCCATGATCATTATTATACCCGAAGAAAGCATTGACGATAAAATTAACGCCAGTGCGCAAGAACTTAAAGCAACCCTTGCTAAAGCACGTTCATTAGCGATGCGCAGTGGTGTCATTCATGGCGTAACCTTTAATATTACCAATGCGGGTGATGGCCATGTCATGAAAAACTTTTCGCTCCAACACCACCAAGGTCTCGAAAAAGATATTGGCGGTCACTGGTATGCGATTATTGGCCCCGATTATAACAGCAGTGGGAATACAAATGCCAACGTACCTATGTGGCATCGTGATAACGGTGATCCTGATGTCAGAAAATATCATTGCATCAATGACATGATTGCTGCGATGAAGGACGCTCAAATTGGCGAACGCCACTACCTCAAAGAAGGCGTTCGCTTTTTAGCATTAACAGATACCGATTACGGCAATTACGATTTTAGAAATAACCTAGAAGCAAGTTATCCACGACCATGGTACGGTTATTATGACAGTGGTCGCCTACATACATGGGGTGGCTATGACCCAGATTTAGATGCTGCAAAGGATCCTCAAAAACCCAACAGCGGTTTTTGTTATCAAGGTGACGACCTCGGTAATTTTGCCTACGATGCCGATCAAGATACCATTATAAATACTGGGCCCATTTACGGACGCATTGATAGCATTCATCAATTACGCTATAACGGCGATACCGTTACCCCAGACACCGTCGCCATGTCAACATCAAGCACCGGCCAGCCTCGTTCACTCATTAATGGCTATTGGATTGATTACATGATTCTTTTCGCTCCTAATGGTCGCGCATTTACCGTTTGGAATGAAAGTCGCTGGCGCTTACATGAACCACGCATCAATCACCGCCATAGCTATGGTGCTGGCGAAGCAAATCATGTCGACTCGGTTACTGGTGGCTTTCACGTCACACTTGCCCGAGATATTAACCCAGATGAACCGCTCTACACAGAATTCGATGCGGTCACCAATCAGGCGACCTATCATAAATTCACCAGCCCCGAAGATGTCCTTGAATCCATCACCCCCTTTCTGCGTGTGTTTGTCCATCGCGACACCGGTGAAATTTTAATTAAATCACCAAGTCACCCTGACTGTGCGATTAAAGCCGCCGATTTATCTAGCAAAGATCCCTACCCAAACAAATGAACACTTCACATCACAACGCTTTTACACTGGTCGAAATCGCCATATCCATGACTATCCTGGTCATTGGTTTGACAGCGGCATTGTCGTTAATGATGGTCGGCATTAATTGGGCAACGGATGCAAAAATAAATTATACCGCCATAGATGCAGCTCAAAGCGTTATCGATAACCCCAGCATTTTAGCAAAGGTGTACAGTCCAACTCCATGCACTCCAGCCTCTCCAACACAATTAACCCCCGTAGCAAGCGGCTATTTTAACGGCTATTACATGGTGCGCAGCTTAGACACCAGCAGCATCATCACACTACCCAATAACGGTGGCAGCTATGCAACAGTACGCATAGAAGGCTATCACGGTGGTGACGACCAACTCGGCACCAAGGTCGTCGACCTTCATGCACGGATATTTATTGCACCATGAATAATCGCGGCTTCACCTTAATTGAAATTCTCGTCGCCATGACCATTTTCATGACCATGATGGGCTTAATTGGCAATGTTTTTTATCGCACCAATAAAATAACGCGCAAATCGCTTTCCGTTTTAGAAATGTTTCAACGTGCAGAAGGCGTCAATCGTTTAATTAGTGCTGACTTTGAATACCTACTCTCAACCTGTGCGATGCAGATTGATACGGATCAAGATCTCAAACAGATAACCTTTATGAGCAGTCTGGTTCATGATCCCGATAAAGACGGCAGCTTTTACACCTTTGAAAATGATCGCAACACAGGCCTGACATGGATTCGCTGGGAATGGGATAATACCAATGGAATTGTCAGGCGTGCCAGCAGCCGTAAATCACTGCATCGTACGACGCAACAACTTGATCGCGGCAATATCTCGCGTGGAAGGTTGCACTATAATAACGTCTTGCCGACTGCTCAACAACACTTTGTCTATTTTGATGGTGACTCTAAAAGCAGCATCGGCACTGGCATGACTAACAGCCGTAAAAGTCGTCACCACATCTACAAAGAAGTGATAGAAGTAGCAGCCAACAACACTATGTGGTATACCGACTTCAGATTTCGCAATGAATACCAAAATTATTATCTTGGCACACTCGCTATTGTTGGTGACAACACTGCTAAAATATCTCCCGATGTCTATGCTGTGCGCAACCCTGACGGTTTAACTTTTAATAAAGACAAAGCCAATCTGGTCGGCGCAGCAAATAATGACGAATACCCTACACAACTTGCTGATGTAACCGTTAATATCGAATTTTTTAACATTGAATTACTTAAGCAGGATGCGAGCACTGCGATTACAAACGCAGATGACGACGATACTATCGATGATGGCCATGCGAGTATTGATATCAGCGGCGTTGAATTAAGCGGGCGTTTTACCGGCCAACACAGTAAACGTCCTGCCTTTGCAAATGTTAGCTATTTGTTGCATGACCTTCCACTAGACATACTCGGTGAAAATAGTGATGACCCATTGATTGTTGAATTACGCCAGCGCGTCATGAATGACACAACGCTCAACGACAGTGATCCGTTGGTTGAATTAAATAATCAACGTGAAGCACTTTTAAATCTCATCGAAGAATTCGGATTCAACGCGATAATCGTTTATCGCAGCGCGCGTCTACCACTCTAAGAGAAGAAAGCGGTATCACATGATGACTGACCAATCTGTTAATCGTACCGGCACTGTTCTTATTATGTGCGTAGGCGTCATCGTGCTCATGGTGTCCATTGCCACGGCCTACATCAAAGCTATCTCGCCGCAGCGTGGTGCTGGTTACCAACAAACTATTAATGTCATTGCCAAACGTGCAGCCAGCAGTGGGCAAGCACATGCCATCAGCGTTTTGCACCAAGACTACAATGCCATGCTCGGTGGCTACAGTTCAGATAAAAGCGCATGGCGCCAAGCATTTTTAGCTCTTGAAGACACTGACAATTTACCAGTGCACGCCTGGGAAAAGGATGATGGCACTGGACGCGTTGGCAATCCCAGTATCGAAGTCAACGTTGATTCCAACCGTGGCCGCCTCGCAAAAATGATTCAGGTATGGGCGCCAGATGCAGTACCCACTTATTCCGGTAGTGGACTCAAAGGCTTGTTGAATGCGGAAGATGACGATCTCAGCAATCCGGTAGCACGTTGGTATAACATTGACTATCTCGATAAATCCCTGATGAGCATTCTTGAACAGAGTCCGACCGAAAACGATGCACTACAAAACGCACAGTACATTATGCGTTATGCCGTTGAAATCCTTGATCTTAATGGGCACATGCGCATTAACCCTGACTACCCCAATTATCCAAACCAAAGTGGTGACCATAATTACAATGCCGCTCAAGCTAGCTTTCCGATTAGCTACGATGCCACATCGTTGAGTTCGCCAGATCATAATTACCTCAAATATTTAAGCTACATTAATCGTTATGCCCGCTCAATAAAAAGCATGCACGCCACACGTGAGGCGCGCACTTACAATATCCATCCCTTTCACAAAGGATTCGACCCCTTCGATTTAGAGCGTACAGACTTGCGTTTAGATGGCAGCGAAGCTCTTAACACCAAAAATCACGCCCCAGAAGGTCATCGCGCCAGCAGCGATGCGCTGTTTCGTGGCGCTGGTTTTTCTTGGTCCATCTATAGCGGCAATCGTGAACAACGACGCATGCTCAGTCACACCGGTAAAGTTTTTAATTACGCAACGCTTTCAGCTTATTATCGCGTTGGCGGCACCCCCGGCATTGGCTACAACTCACCCGTTGAAGGGCAATTATTAAATCCATTTGGCCATGGCCTACGTGACCAAGATTGGGATGAATTTGATAGCAGCTCTATCCATAACGGCTCCAACGCCAACAACCCAAATGTTCCATGGCATATTAATCTGCTCACCGCACCGATTCGTGTTCGTGAAATGATGATGTTGGGGCTCTCTTCTCACTTAATGTTTGCCATAAAAGGTGACTACCCAGATGGCGAACCAAATATTAACTTGGTTAATAATGCGCCTTCATCTGCAACTGATTTATTCGGTGAGCATTATCCAGAAGCCTTTCCGCTCGGACTAGATGACGGTCGTGACGTTCGCTATATCGGGGAACAAGAGGTTCGCCCCGCATCAGCCGGATTAATAAGAAAAGTCGATGGATTTATGTTAGGCGGGACGCAACACCCATCAGGATACCCACTGGTTTCTAATCGTTTATCCTATTGGTTCGATGTCATTAGCGCACTTGGCCAAGCTACTGAATCCGCTTATTATGCATGGAATCGCGGCTGGGATCCACGCACTGTTGATAAAGAAGGCATACTAGATGCAGCCAGTTTAATTGATCCAAATGAAAATGATCCTACACGCATGCTCAGCTTAGTTGAAGCCGATTTTCTTCGCATAGTTGGTGAAGACCTGCATGCACCAAACAGTGGTCTCTTGGCTGGCAACCAAGCCACCACCGGCTATGGCCCACAAAAACACATTTCTGAATTAGACGTCGGCACCAATCACCGTGCCATGGAATATTTACTAAATGATATACGCATGAGTTTTTTCGGCAGTGAGGCACTCGATTTTAACGATGACAGCACCGCTGAAAGCACCTATGCGGGCTGGATGCATGAAAGCGGAACGCGTGTTTGGAGCTGGTGGTGGGATGGAATCCAAACCGTTAATGATCCAAATAATAGCTGGGCTAACGATCCAAATTATGCTTGGTTATTACAAGCAACTTGGTATCGGATGTGGCACGGTGACTCATTAAATGGATCTGGTGGTGGCATCGCAAATCGCATTGCACGCTATAATGGTGAAGAATGGATTGAATACATGAGCGGCGATACTGAATTTGATATGCTACTAGAAATAAATCGACCATTCCTGCAGAATACCGGCAATGTAGCTTGGTCCATTAATTCCACGCCGCCGATTAAACCATGGTCTGCAACTGGACGCCTCTACATTGGACCGAGCACTTTATTCCGTGTCCTCGTCCGCGGTCAGGTTTTCGACAACATTACAGCTGAATATGTCGGTGAAGATCATATTGATTTTACCTATACACTCGACCCAAGCAGCACCGGCAGCATGGATCGCGCACGAATACTCCATAAACGACAACACATTTATAAATACTTAGAATAAAGAAGCTTACTTATGCGACAGTTACTGTATGGTGCCATGCTGGGACTTATTCTGGTCAGCTCTTTAGCTGCTGAAACGTTTAATTCACCCGTTCCCACTAGTACGGAACCAGCCCCACCTGCCTGGGCAGTGTATATCCCCATTGAAACACCCAACTCGCGAACAGGCGAAACCGCCACTTCAGCGCAAATGGATGATGCGGGCTATGTTGATGCAAATAAAAAGTGCCATTGGTATTCTCAGGTCCAGACAGGCAATGCTGTCAGTGATGTCAAAGGCGCCTGGTTTACACACA
>CBDUFM010000029.1:0-11580 GCA_965366325.1 uncultured bacterium | reverse complement strand
CGCCGTTATGGCATCTGTGCACCCAATTCGATCAGCACAAACCTGATGCCATACGCGTTTTTGTTCCGCTTATTGCCAGTGCCTGGCTTTATCTACGCCTGCGCATGCACAGCATCGACCGCAGTGATGCGCGCATCGCGATTAGCTGTGGCTTCTTCTGCTGTATCGCCGTCTTTCTCTGCTACTTACCGCCCAGCTTTAGTATGCGCTATTGGCAATTCCAATGGCTCTTAATTCCCTGCTTTGCCTGCGGTGGACTGGCTCTCGTTTTTGGCCGCGCCTCCATTCGTCAAGCCGCCCCCGTCTTAGCCTACGGACTGCTGCTGTGGCCACCGCTTATTCATAGTCTCTCTGCGCTCTTCACACCATTTCTACTCGCCGTGAGTGAAGGTGGCAGCTACATTTTTATTAAATTATTGGATTTACCGGTACATGTCCCCAGCGACCATCTCTTTACCTGCCAAACACCAAACGGCTCCGAGCAACTGCGCATCGGCAGCCCCTGCTCCGGCATTAATGGCTTTCTCGCCCTGCTGCTCTGCCTAATCCCCTTGCTATGTGAGGGAAAGATTTCTCATTCGCGACGAATCTTAATTAGTGCTGTAGGCTTCACCCTACTGTGCATCCTTTCAACGCTCCGTCTAAGCATATTAACCTGGATCACTTGTTCTTATGGCAGTGATACCGCATTTTATTGGTTTCACTTACTTGGCGGAATTGGTTTTTTCTTCGTACTGTGCTGCAGTCTACTCTTATTCAGCGCTGCGCTCGGCTTGCGCATTCGTATCCCAAGCCGCGAGCCCAAAAAACGTCAACATAATACCGCGCTCACCCAATCCTTTGTCTTAGCCTATCTGGGCTTTAGCACAATTTTATGCTTCGGCACACTGCTCTTACAGCACAAACCACTTATTCCCAAACCACCACAGATCATGCATCAACATGATCTTGACGAACGTGGCCACGCCATGCCCGTTCTCTCAACCTACACATCCTGGCATGTACGCAGCATGCACTGGACCAAACCACTATTTGGCGACAATAGTTCATTCGACCGTTTCGCCTATGAAGACAAACAACATAAACACATTTATTGGGTCGACAGCCTCCTGCTGACAGACTTTGCTTTACTAGAATTACACAATGTCTTTGATTGCTATCGTTGGCACAGCTATGATTTAATTGACCAAGAATTCGAAAGTAATTTATCCGAAATCCCAGTCCGTCGCTACCATTACCGCGATAGCAATAAGCGGGAATGGATGAGCATTACTTGGATAGAATCAGTCGAGAGCAAGGGCGAGATTTGGTGGCAGCGCTTTCATATACAAGTCGAATGCCACAGCGACGCAGATCCCGCCACACGCAAACAGGCGCTCGCTGATTTTACCCAAGCATTTATTGCTGAACGCTAGTTTCTTGATTGGCCCCAAGCTCGCGCTCGAAGCGTGCGCGCAGCTTACGAAATAAAATAGCAGCAACAAAGCGGGGCAGTCCACTCTCCTTGGCAATAATACCAATTAATACATCATCACCGAGATGCTGCTGGTAGGCATCCTTGAGATCCTGCATGTCTTCCATTGCATCAATGGCTTTCATAAACCGACGGATTTTCCAAACCGTTATCAGTGGACCAACAAGGCCCCAAAAGCCAAATATCCAAAACAGCGGGACACAAATAAGAAAGGCATATTCATCGCGCTGGGCATAAAACAATAAATGATAAACAGCATAAGGCACGATACTCAGCAAACCAAGCACCCATAAAATAAAGACACGTAGCATCATAGCTTAACCCCGATAACCCGTACCCGGACGACGACACATGAATTCATCACAAAGATACGTTTCCTGCACCAGACGATCATAGTCATCATGTATTTCCAAAAATGCTGACTTGCTAGTAACGGCTTGATAGGCCGCTTTATTATTTTTAAAACACATCAACGAAGCAAAACTACCATGACCATATGGGCTGTAATCAGCAAACTGACAATTAATGCAGGACTTTAGTGATAGACCCGTCGGCAACTGCGCTTGTATATCCAGTAAGGCATCTTCAAACCAAGCATCCCTGCTGGCATAACTGTAGCGTTTTGCATCGTGGCACAGTACTAATGTCAATTCCGCTCGATCAATTGCACCACGCGTATCTGGGTCCCCCAATAGCAGAGTCATCTCTAAGGTAGCCGCTTCGTGTTGGCCGTCCTGCAGCAGCGTAAGCGGCATATGGCACTGTAGCGTGCACGAACAGAGACAGCCACCCTGAACAGCCAGTGGCTGCTTTAATGCTGCTACAGCACGCGCGTCTACTGCAAGGGCATCAAATTCAGCGCCAACACAGGGCACTCCACGAATTTCAACCCGTAAGCGACACCCATCATTATAAATAATAATATCTTCACAGCCATAGGCATCTGTATAGGTTCCTGGATACGCATCCATCATTGCTGCTCATTTTCTGTCGCCCGTGTTGAGCGCTGATTTATATACACGAGCAAAGAGCGTAATTGTGCTTGATCGCCAAGCGCTGGTGCCGCAATCATAGCTGCGCGTATCAATGGCGAAACAAAACTGATATCCTGCTGCTGTCGTGCTAAAATGCTGTGCAAGGCCTCCACCATCTCCATCTCATAACCTTTTTCCAATGCCGCAAACAGACGTTTTAATTCCTCAGCTCCAAGCCGTATAACACCGCGCTCATCCAATTTATCCAGCAAAGCCACAGCCGTACCACGCTCGACAATGCCCTCGCTCGGCACTGCATGCAAGCGCCACGCAAAAGCAGGCAGCTGTTTGATAAATGCCGTGCGCTGCTCAGCCTGAATAGCAGACCACGCATCCGTGTCAAAGACTCGTAAAAGCGTGCCTCCAAGATCTGGCTGTGCACGCAGCTCCCAGAAAAACGCAAAGCTAAATGGCAGACAATGATCAACAAGCAGTATCGCCACATCTTCTGACATATAGGCACCCCAGCCCTGACACAGCGCAAGTAAGGCCTCGTCATCCAGAGTCGCATTCCTGCGATACGCATACACAATTTTTAAGGCATCTACATAATTAACCGGATCAAACTCATTATCTTTCTCGTACAACCGTAACTCCAGCAGTTGAATCAAAGCGTCAGTTGCAGCCGGCTCACCACGCAAGTTCTCAAAAAATTCTAAGAGATCATTGCTCAGCCAGGTACAGAAGTCCGGATCTTCAACAATCGCTTGCAATAAAAACTCTTGGTCAAAACGAAAGAGGCTCAGACAAAGACCCCAATAATTCTCCACATCATCGTTTGTCCGTATATGTTTCCATAGCTCTGGAGCATAGCGCTTCACCACTAGGTGTGCATTTTTATAATCGTGAATCTCCGCATATTGCGCTAAAGTTAATATGTCTAAATCGATAGACCAATCAGCATCGCTCAATAACGATGCCGGCATAGCTAAAAAGGTCTTGAAATTTAATTCCAGATAACGCAAGTCATAACCTGTTATTAATGCCGCTTTTTCGTCAATGCTGGAGTTGTCATCATCAGGCAAAAAATGACGCCTATCGAAATACGAAAAGGCATCAATTATAAGTTCTTTATCCACTGCTCCGAGAACCTGTGCTTCAATATACGCACTCGTTTTATGGCGCATTAAAAATATTGCCGCTAAAACATCATGATCCTGATAGCGCTCGAAAGATTGGTACAATGCATCTATCGTCCAAGGATCATCAACGATACGCTCGACGATATGCTCCACGGCCTCATCCCGCACCGCTCGGTCTGCATGCATCAGAAACTGAGCAAGATAAGGATTGCTGGCCCCTTCGCCGAACCGCTCATCGACATCCTCTACCTCAAGGCTTCCGTAGGCAGACACCGATGCATGCAGCATAGGCTCAGCAAAGACACTGTGCTCCATTACAAAAAAAGGCGCATAGCGCGGCAAGACCTGCCACAGCAGGCACCACAGCAGACAAAGCAAAACCAAGAGTCCGGCACCAAGAAAGATCCCAAGACGCAGCCAATGCCGACCGATTACGCCAGACCCGTCTTGCACTGAGTCTGCTTGCACTGATTTCCTTGGCATCATAAGCCATTTATAGACCAGCGACACTGCAATTCAAATCCCACGCATAGCTTAACCGGCATCAGGCACATAAGCGGCACCTTCATCAAAAATTCATGAAGATCCGCGCAATCATGCGTATGCTCCAGTCATGAAACAGCTAACGCTCATACGCCACGCAAAATCGAGCTGGGATGACCCCGATGCCGATGACTTTGGTCGGACGCTTAGTAAACGAGGTCGCCAGGATGCCACACGTATTGGCAAATGGCTTGAGGACAAAAAAGTTGCTCCAGATATTCTCTGGTGCAGTACAGCAACCCGTGCCCGTGCCACACTCAAACGATTACGCAAAGAGTGGACCGTCGACGATCTGCGTATCCGCTATCGTCGCGATTTGTACAGCATGGATGCGATCAAACTCATCAATAAACTCGCGACATTACACCCCGGCGTCAGGGAGCTTGCGATTATAGGACACAATCCTTGTCTCGAAGACCTGTATAATTTGTTGGCCAAGGAACCCTGTGATAAATTTGCGACTGCTGCAGTCGCACGTATAAAAATTGACATTGAAGCATGGGAAGATATTCACTCCATTGCACAAGACGCAAAAACACTCGCATTCATTAAACCAAAAATGTTGACCGCGTAATGACACTTCAGTAAATGAAGAGTTTTCTATAAGCTGCTGGCGCATAGCCCATCGTTTTGGTAAATACACGCGTAAGATAATGACGATTGGGAAAACCCAAATCCTCGGCAATGAGTTCGATGCTATCATCGGTATAGGCCAAACGATGGGCAGCAGCAGTTAAGCGACGCTCGCGCACATAACTCGCTGGCGTCTGATTAATCAACTTCCTAAATTGTCGATTTAAATGCCCACTACTACAAAAGGCGACATCGGCTAAGGCCTCATTCGAGAGATCTGCCCCTAAGTGCTGGTCAATATATTCACAGACACTCTGCAATTCACTTGGCGTGGGCTCGGCGAGCGGTGGGTATTCACTCAGAAAGCGGCTTAATATCCGATAAACAATTTGATACCAATCACAAAAATCGGCCGCCTCGGGCTGCGTGCCTTCTAACCACGTAAAACATAGTGCCTGCCAGTCCCTGATAATCTCCTCAGCCCCTTTGAGCTCATACGCCCGATCCCAAGAGGCGCGACATTGGCGGCGCGAAAACAAAGGCACGTCTACGCCAAAGAACATATGCCGCAGCGGCTGATGAATTTCCCCACGCCATGCAAGCCATGCGGGTAGTACATATAATCTACCCGCCTCAAGACGCAGACTGCCCTGCTCTGTGTAGACTTCTGCACCAGCATCCAAATTACAATACAAACGCCATTGCGGATCACTCATTACCCCTGCAACCCAATTGCTATGCAAGCGCACCGCCCCATGCACCAAGACCCGCGCATGCACCCACGGGCGATTCCAGCCCAGATACGATTTCTTGTCCATGCGATCAGGAAAAGACATAAACTGGTCATGAGAAGGCATAGCATATCCAATCGTAACATGCATATAATGTCAGCAATGGAGCACAGTATGTCAGTCACAGACAATAGAACAAGTTGCGCCGCTAGAGGCGACTTATTCGTATCAGATACATATCGGCAAAAGCTATTGATGGTTTGCACCGAATCAAATACACCCAACAGTGCCATTATCGCCTGGTCCCTACACGACGGCACCGGGGCTTACGACTTTGACGCTTCTGATCTTTACGATCCCGCAGAGCCACCTTACCCGCATATCCTTGCCGCTATGCGCGCAGGCTGGCGCGTCATGCAGGTACCGACCATGCACAATGGCAGCAACCATCAAAATTATGAATTAGGTGTCTTACCCTACGAATGGATACTCGAACAATGGGAGTGCATTAATGACTCACTGTAAACTTAGCTCAGGGCAGATGGCGCGTTTTGTCAGCGATGGCTTTTTACGCTTTGATGAAATTGTACCACGCGAACTCTGCGCCGATGCCCTCGAAGAAATGCGCAGTCATGCGCTACCGACTAGCTGGCCTGATTCGACAAAAATTTGCAGCCAACAATTTAATGAGGTCTGGCAGGGCACGGCATGCAAACGAGTGTTTGAATTGCCACAGGTACAGGGCATTATCGAAAGTCTAGTCGGCACGCAGCCCCTCTTCGATCACCATGCCGTACATATTGTCGAGCCCAACTGCAAACGCGCTGCCAATTTGCACCAAGACTCAATGTTAGATTTACGCGAGCGCAGCTTTGATATTCAATTATCCTTTTTTCCACAGGATATCACAGCAGAAATGGGCGGCACACTATTCGTGCCTGGCAGTCATTTTCACAAACCACGACTCCACCCCCTAGGGCGTTATCATCACATTCGTGGTCAACAGCAAACAGTGTGCAAAGCCGGCACCGTGGTCGCATGGCATCACAACCTTTGGCATAGTGCACGTTCAAATTACAGCAATCAAACACGCTACATGTTTAAATTACGATTAAACCCGCGTCAGCCACAGGTTCAATTATGGGATTGTCATGATCTCGATGACTTTGATCCCTATGGTCCACTCTGTTATAATCACGGTTGGTTTGGCGATGAATGGCGCCACGTTTTAATGCAACGCGCTCGCCTCTGGGCTAACCTCACGGGTAATCCACAATTTGATATCCAGGGCTACTGGACGCGCCTGCGCAATCAGCCGCAAAAGGAAGCACACTGCGAAAACATCTACCAACAGAACCCAGTAACGGAGTTCGCTTACAGTTAACTGTTCAATGGCACGCATTAAACAGATCCCGACGCTCGTCATGGTCTATCCAGGCCATGTCGAGCGCATGTGCACGCAGTTGAAGCAAGTCCGCACGACTTAAGTGAAAGGCCCCCGCCACTGCTGCTAATTCTGCTGACAGACGGCGTCCGAATAATAACGGGTCATCAGTATTTATAGCAACACGTATGCCCGCATCGATAAAAGCGCGCAAGGGATAGTCGTGCATGTTCTGCAAAACACCCGTGCACAGATTGGAATAGGGACAGGCCTCAATCGCGATGTCCTGCTCTGCCAAAGCAGTGACAACATGTGGATCCTCAAGCGCACGTGTCGCATGGCCGATGCGTTCGGCGCGTAAAAAATACAGCGCATCTTGAATACTCCGTGCCCCAGCCATTTCACCGGCATGTGCATTACAGTGAAAACCCGCCTCACGGGCTGCATCAAACACACGTTTAAAATGTTTAGCGGGAAACTGATGCTCTGATCCACCGAGGCCAATACCCACCAACAGGGGATTATCAATGAGTCGCAGCTCTTGGATTACCCCACGACAAATACGTTCACCATAATCTCTACTTAAATCAGCGATTAATTTGCTGCGCATCCGCGGTTCACTTGCAAGACCACGCGCTAAAGCAGCAAGCACCTCGTCCAAGGGTAATTTCAACGACTTAGCATGCATCGGGCTAAAAAAGAATTCCGTATAAATGATACCGTCATCAGCTTGCGCACGTGCAGCCGCAGCAGCAATACGTTCATAATCTTCTAGCGTGCGAATAAACGAATTTTTCCATTGCCAGGTTTCTAAAAACGCCTGTAGACGTCCTTTTTTCAAGGGCTGCAATACGTCAACCGCACACGATAAACGTGCACTAATCGCCGCATCACTCCAATCGTTCTGCAACCCATACTGACGCACGAGCTCAATGAAACAGGCTTCGTCCATTGCTGATTCAAGATGCACATGCAGCTCAATCTTTGCTAGTGCACGACACCAATCTTCATTGATCTCTTGTGTCTCAGTCATGCGTCCCTCAGTTACATCAGCTCTGTTAGCTCTGTTAGCTGTGTTAGCGGCAACCCTACCAGCTCTAACCCCAGCTTATCCAGACAAGTAAAACACAAACGGATAGCAGCACCAGTATAGCCATATCACTACTAGATTCTAGTGAACAACATACACATCGCAGCTAGCGTATCGGACAACGCGATCACTCACAGATCCCATAAGAAAACGCCGCAAAGCGTTGGCCCCATGTCGTCCAATTACAATCAAATCCGCCGCATGCTTCTCCGCTAGGTTCAGAATTTCATCAGCTGGAATACCATTCCCAAGCACCCGCTCCCAGGTTACGTTGGCTTCCTTGACACTGGACTCTACGACAGCAAAGCCTTGGTCCGCCTGCTCTGCCTGACTTGGCAAATGTAAATCTCGGAACAGGTCACTCCCTTCGTTATACAGCAGCGGCTCCAAGACCTGTACCACCAGTAACGGCGCCTTGCGCAATTCAGCTATCTCCACTGCTTTTTGCAGGGTTTTCTTTGAGTGCTCTGATCCATCTATCGGCACTAAAACACAGCCTCTATCGGCCATACGCTCTCCCCTTTCTGCTTGACTGTATTATGGATAAATATATCCTTTTATCAAGTAAGGAAGGACGCCATGAGCAAGATCATTGAACGAAGCATGATACCCATTGAACGCTTTCGCAATATCCTCGGCAGCCTAGAATTGCCAAATGACAGTATCGAAACGCTGTACTGGCTACGCTTTGCAGCTCAGGCGGCCATACTCAGACCGGAAGAACCTGAGCAATTAGCGCAGTTGATCCGTAAAACCGCACAGATTCTCGATGAAAATACGCCGTGGTTCTCTGCCCTTTCACAATCAATTCGCTTTGCGATCGCGGCCATCCTGGTACAGAATCACGACAGTCCTTGCGATTTTATTAAAGGTCACCGCCACCTGAGCAATCTGTTTCGCCAACAAGAACTACGCGCTGGCGGCGCTCACGAAACCCTTGCCGTTATTATCCTGCGCATGAATGCCGATAAACGTCGCATTCACCACCAAGACATCACGCGCTTTAAAGCCATTTACGAAGAAATGAAAAACTTTCACTGGTGGCTCACTGGTCCCGACGATTTTCCAGCAGCAGCAGCACTGAGTTTCATTCACGGCTCAGCGCGTGAAGTCATGCAACGCGCTGAAAGCGTTTACCAGTTTCTAGACCAAGCCGGCTTACAAAAAGGCGATGGCCTCCAAAGCGCAAGCAATCTGCTACCCCTCATAAACAAGGACACAGGTGATGCCGTCAGCACCTTTATCGAATTGCGCTCCTTGTTGAAAAAACAGGGCAAGGACCAAATCTCGTATCATTACGACAGCCTCCTACCCTTGGTCATGCTTGATCATGAGCCACAACACATCATGGAGATGTGCCTCGCTATTTATGAGGAACTATCCATTAGCCAACAAGAAACATTTGGTTCCTCCACCTTTGGCATTGCCGCAGACCTCTGTTTTCTCGATCTCATACGCTTTGACAAAGATCTTAAGCAACGCGAAAATATTCATGATGTCCAAGGCATGCTCAGTGATATTCATCGCTTTCATATTATTACCTGCGCCACCATGAGTCGTTTCGACCCTGTAGCAGAGGGCCTATTTATTAAAGACAATTACGACGGCTGGTACATTTAAGCAGACATTTGGCCCATGGCCACGAAAGGAGTCTATCATGCACAATCAATTACTTGATAACATACTCCACCTCATTGACGCAGAGCACACACAATTGTGCAAGCGCGACCTGCCTAAGATCGCGGCTATTTTTGATACCTTAATTAAGCAGCAAGACCCCTATGATGAGGAGCTGATGGACCTAGCGAGCTCCTTTGATGAACTTAAATCAGAAATAGAAATCCATATCCTCGAAGAGCAGCAGTTCCTCCTACCGCTCTGTCGTCGCGTACTCACTGATGAGGTACGCGATAACGATGAAGTACACAGCATTCGGCGTACCGTCGAATCATTCGCTAGCCAGCATGACGAATTTGATAAAAAGTGCTCACGCCTAATCGAGAACTGTGCATTTATCCACGCTCACCAAGAAGAGATGCTCGACAAAGCTGAATTAACCGACTTGCTCTGTGATGTTAAATTACTGCTGTCACGCCATGATGAGAAAGAACATCACATACTTTTTCCTGTCTTACTCCATCACTGCGATACCCTCTTGGAGCAAACAAAGGGATAACTTACGCATCAGAATCTTTGCTAAAAAACCTCTCGTTACTATTAACGAGAGGTTTTCTTGTCATCAAAAACGCAGGTTCAAAAGCGATAGTTAAGCATGCTGTCGCACCAAACGCCCATGCATACGACGCAATTGCTTGCGTACCAATTCACTGCTACGCCGGATCGCTCCATAAACAGAATCCTCAACTGCTTGTGCATAAACAGGCGGCAAATGACCATTCTTCAATTCAGACAACACTTTAATTCCATGTGCCTCACGCGTAACAGTGACGGACACTGATTTCGCCTCTTCTAAATATGTATCAAGTGATGCAAAGCGCTCCTGAATAAAATCGCTCACGTTACGTGAAACGTCAAAGTGGACGCCCTGAATTCGTACTGGTAACATATGCTCTCCTCTCTGGGTACAGGTTTATAATACACAAATAGATATGCATATCCATTTAGAAAGCAGAGGCTAGCAAGCATATGCATTCTTGTCATACTTATGGATTGTCCCATCACATAAACACATTAAACAGCACCCAGCTAGCACACCCCAGCAAAGAACGCGTTACACTGTCTCTCTATGCCACTTACCCTGATTAACAAGCAAGTCGAAACAGAGCTCAATGACCGTGAATGGGAATTGTTTTCTGGACTCAGTCATTACAGCGAGGAACAGCGTGATCAATGGCGTCAGGCTTGGCGTGCGTGGCGCGTCGAACACCTTAGCAGCTTACTCAGTGGCAAAGCCAAACTCCGTATTTGGATTGAATCGGGCTGCATTGGTTGTTTCGATTGTGAAATTATGTGCCCGGAAGTATTTGAGGTAAATGGGAAACGCTCCACCGTGCGCAAGAATATCAGCATCAAAGATAAAGAACACGGGCCTCACATTGACCCCAAACAAATAGCCGACTGCCTTGAAAACATTGAGCTCGCCAAAGAAGCCTGCCCAGTTGAAGCCATCGCTGTCTGCATTAGCGATCCAGAAAACCTAGAGCCACTGCCACAGGATTTCCGCTAGTCATAAATGGCTACTTCGGTATCCGTGTAATTACCCCCCTGAGATTGAAGTAATTAGCACCGCTAAGCCGTGGCAATATACGAGAATATGGCCTGCATCTACAGGCATAAAAACAGCAGCAATGTTTAGAGCCACACCTCAAGACCATGCGATGTTTGGCAAATAGTGAGCCTCAAGATAGTGTTTAACGCATAGTGGGTGTTCAAAATTTACATACCTGATTATTAATTACTCACGTATTCCTGTGCCCATGGATACAAGATCCCAGCTCTGGCATTGCGTAAGGCTCGGCACTAGCCCAGAGCAAGAAGCTAGAATAGAGGAATTAATTCTAATATACCAGAATTCCATTCAGTCACAAAGCGACCATAAACCACAAGCGATATTCATACGCCATGTAAACGAGAACAGCCTCCATTGCACATGTATTGCCTACTTCAGCCCCGGCACAGCAAAGGCACTCAAGATCGAATCTGGAAGCC
>CBDUFM010000028.1:0-11778 GCA_965366325.1 uncultured bacterium | reverse complement strand
GTAAGGCTGCAAAGCGAATTGCATGAACACGGTGCGCAATCACGGAGAGATACAGGACATGTCCCGCCCACAACACCGCGCCACACAACACATAGACATCACCGCTACGCATGGAAAAGTCATCTGTAACGCAGAGCGCATATAACCCAATCACTGCTAGACATGCACCCAACCACACATTTCTGTTGCTACGCTGTCCAAAACAGAGCCCCAACAATGGCACGAAAATTAAATACAGGCCAGTTACGAAAGCAGCGTTTCCCGCAGTTGTGCTCACCAAACCCAGCTGCTGCAGACTCGCGCCGCCAAATAATAATACACCTGCAATAAGCGCGCTCAGAAGCAACTGAGGCGTAGATAAACGCTCTTGTTTGTCCGCATTGTCTTTGAGTACGAACAGACACGGCAGTAAGACCAAAGCCCCCAAGAAAAAACGCAGCGCATTAAATGCATAGGGGCCAAGATGCTCCATACCCAAACGCTGCGCAACAAAGCCAAAGCCCCAAAGTGCTGCCGCCAAACACAGCAACATATGCGATCGCGAAAACATATGACTCAATGATCGCTGACACGCAGGCGCTTGAACGGCGACTGCACAGGGGCTGCGGCAACTGTTCCTCGATCAACAACGGAGACATTGACGACGGAACGCAACACATCTTCAGACAGCCCATAATTCATACGCGACTGCACCTGCTCTAGTGCACGCCGTAGTGTTGCCGCCCAGCTCGAGCCAACACAGGTCATTCGTGATTTGTCCTCAATAAAACCAAGTGCGATAATACTTAAATCCTCAGGCACATAAATATGTGCGTCAGCAAGTGCCTGATACATCCACACACCAACCGTATGATCTGAAAATAAAATCAATGCCGTTGGCGGCTCCGCCATTTTTGCAAAATGCTGCAGTATATCATTACAGGAATAGGTATTCTCTCGACGAATTTGAGGATCTGATATACGGTGGCGCACAAATAAATCGGGATCAGGATCTCTGTTTTTTTCTAAATAGGCAGCAATAATGCCCGCCTGTTGCTGTTCTGAATCTAATTCAGGAATAAACTGACAACGCTCTTCATCATAATTCATGTAACCCACATAAGCGATGCGCGTGTGGCCAGCCTCGAATAAGACCTCGGCAGCTCGCTGACCAGCACGAAAACTATCCTTCCCAACAAAATCTACTTTATCACTATCGCTGGCATCAGTTAAGACGACAGGAATATGCTGCTCAAAGAATGGCTGCAGTAAGGGATCTTGGGCATGCACACCCTGACAAACCACCCCGGACAAATTAAGTGAGCTCATCGCTTCTGCATTCAAACGTGCTGTTTTAGGAATAACGTGATAACGATAAGCAGTGCTACCACGAAAAGGACGTGAGTCTAAAAGACTGTCTACATAGGCCATCGATCCTGGGCTGACAATTAGCCCAATCTCTGGCGGCTTGCGATCAGCAATGAATGTTCCACGCCCTTGATGGCGAACCACCAAGCCTTGCTGCTCGAGTGCAGCCATGGCCTTCACTACGGTACCAGGACTGACTGAAAATTCTTTGCATATGTGTGCCTGTGGTGGCAAGCGCTCACCAGGCGACATCTGATCAATATAGTGCTCGCGTATCGAATCACGAACCCGTTCTGTATGTAAGGTCGAAATACCAGGCATGCTCACTCCATCAAAATACTCAGGTCATTAGTGATGTATAATGATGAATTATTAATGTATATGGATTATATCAAGCGCTATTTATGATCCAAGCACACATACCCTGTATATCACGTTACTTACATTCTATTTTGAACTGCGCTTGCGGGTTAAAACAGCTACAAACCAAAGCTTTCCATCTCTTTCATCAGTAAGTCCAGATCCAGGTCACCCAAATCAATCGCCCCTGATTGATCACGCTTCACCTCAGCTATATCTCCGAGATCATCGAGGGTCTGACACTTGCGTTTATAGTCATCAATTAATTGCAACACACGTGCCTTAATCGCTTTGACGCGCACTGCGGACTCAATCGATTGCACCACCTCTACCACATTACAGGGCTTGGTTAAATATTTAAATACAACGCCATCATTCATAGCTTTAATTATTTTCTTTACTGACATTTCACCAGTCAGCATAATACACACCAGATGCTCGTCGATTTTCTTTGCCCGACTAATTAATTCGGTACCCGTTAAATGCGGCATACGCTCATCAGAAACCAGCACATCAAAACTCAATTCCTTCATTAAGCTCAGTGCCTTTTCTGGATCTGATTCAAAGGTGCAACGATAGGGCATCTCACGAATTTGTCGCTCAATCGATTTGAGAATAGAGACTTCATCGTCCACAAACAACACACTAATCGCTTCTGACATGTTATTTCTCCCTCAGCACTAAAATAGGTTCAAGTACGGTGCGAATACGTGAAAAATTAGAAATGCGTCGCAGCATCGTCGGGGTAAGCATATTCCCAGCTGAAACTAAAACTTTGCCATCAGCCAATTTCACATGTGAACCAAGCACATCACCAACACGCAATTCACGAACGCTCACCATCACCTCAACCTGCTTCGCCGCATTCCCACCATGTGATTCTATACTTTCACAGTCATCACAATGTTTCTGTATTTCTGGATCAATAATATGATAAAAACGAGCTGCATTATCCCATCTATTCCGCACCTGTTCCTCTGTTCGAGGCAAGAGCGACGCATAGGCACCAGCTAGAATCATGCCTTTACAACGCTCACGCCCCTCACCGATACAATTCAACATTCGTGAGACCTGCAGCAAACGCGGGATATGTTCGATTAAACCACCGCTCTGCCGTGGCACAGAATAGAGCATTTCCAACTCACCGTCATCAATTTTATCATAATCACAGTCCTCGTCGACCAAATGATGCGGCAAAGTTACAGCCCCAACCTGGATTAATGAACACGCCACGTCCATAACCCAATCAAATTCAACTTGCATCTGCTCACATAAAAACAAGACACGCTCACGATACTTATGATCCTCAATTATCCGTGATTGACTCGCATCCACGATATCTGACAGCAACTGTAAACAGCCAGTTAAAGTGTTTTCCAGTAGATCCCTTTCACCTTTGACCTGAAAATGATGATCAATTGCCGCATCTATACATTCGCCTAGCTCCTCTGCCGAACACGGTTTACTCAAAAAGCGAAACACCTGCCCATTATTAACGGCATCTACCGCAGTCTGCATATCATTATTGCCGGTCAGCATCACGCGCACCGTACCTGGGCAAATATTTTTTAACTTAGACAAAAATTGCGCCCCATCCATTTTCGGCATTTTCATATCACTAACGATAACCGTAAAGGGGCCCTTTTCTTTGATGACGTAAATAGCAGCCTCGGGATCCACAGCAATCTCAAAATCATATTTTTTTCTAAATGCCCGCTTAAAGGCATTTAAAATATTTTCATCGTCATCTACGAATAAAACTCTATGCCTTAGCGCCACCACTATACTCCAATATATCAACGCAAGCGTTACTCCACACAGGCAAACGCTCTAAGCAGCCAATTTCCTTTAAATAAGCAAAATCCAAACGTGACTTCAACTGTTCTGCATCACCCATGCCATAGACCAACGCTTCAGCTACATGCAAAATCGCTAGAGGTCCCATTTGGCGCGTTGCCGATCGACGCGGCTCATGATGATAGGCTACGCTCTCAATAACCGAATGATCGAGATTCCATAAACCGAGCAAATAAGCGCCAATGCTGTCATGAGAGGCACCAAACACTTTCTGTTCTAAACCAATCATACCACTTGGTTCATTGCCACACTTTTCGCGACACTGTATAAATTCTTTTGGATAGTTTAACGCTAATACCAACTGCCCAATATCATGCAGAAGACCCGTCATATAACAGGTTTCCACAAGTGGATCAGTCATCTTCTCCGTGTCTGCAATTTTCCGACAAATCTTAGCCACATGCTCACTATGCAACCAAACTGATTCAATACATTTACCAATTTCACCATCGCCAACCGACTGAAATGCCTGGATGCTAATAACCAAGGATTTTACAGCCTCAATTCCGATGTAATTCACCGCTACAACAGGGTCACTGACTGTAGACTTTAAACCGAAAAATGCTGAATTGACAACATTGAGTATTTTTGCCGTCATGGCGACATCTTTTTTAATAATTTCACCAATGCGACTCATTGATATTTCTGGCGATTTAAGTGCGTCCACCAGCTCTTCATAAATAGCAGGGATACTTGGCAACGTTTTCACACTTGTTGCCATGCGCTGTAAATCTTTGTTCAACAAATACTCTTTCATACTCACCGAACTGACAATGGAGGCGCACAGGTCTTCGCCCGATATCGGCTTTGATAGAAACCGATGTGCAACACCCATGGTCTCATAAACCAACGAAGTTCCGACTTCACCAGACAAGACTATGCGCATACAACTCGGGTACAAATCAGCGACCTCCTTGAGGAGTTCAGCTCCATTCATTTTTGGCATTCGTAAATCAGTCACGAGCACATCAAAATCCGTGTCCTGCATTAACTCCAAAGCTTTTGCTGCCGAGTCTGCAAACTCCATATTCCATTCATTACGCTTAGCACGCAACAAACGTTTTAATCCGTTTAACAGCGAAGATTCATCATCAACAAAGAGTATCTGCAACATAAGTCAGCCGATGCCTCCCAATATACTCTCCCCAGCCTCAACAGGCTGCTCACCCAAGGGGAGAAACACCGTAAAAGTCGTTCCCGAACCTATCTCAGAATCCAATTCAATGCGTCCACCATGATTTTGATGGACAATAGTATGCGCCAAGGACAGCCCCTGTCCCGTTCCCTTACCAACCTCTTTGGTGGTAAAGAAGGCATCAAAAATCTTACCCTGTATTTTCTTATCTATACCGGTACCCGAATCCTTAACCGAGATAGCAACCTCTCCCTCAATCTGTCGCGCATTGATTTCAATGAGACCGCGCTCCACATCGCTATTATTTAACACATCTTGAATGGCATGAGAGGCATTGACCACCAAGATCAATAAAACTTGGATAATCTCGTTTTTATTACACAGCACAGCTGGAAGTCCATCGGCGACCTCCACCTCTACGTCTGCACAATACTTGTATTCATTTTTGGCCATCGTCACTGCACCATGGATACAAGCGCTTATATCAGCCTCTTCCTTCTCGTTCTCACCTGGATGTGAGAAGTCTTTCATCGCACGGATAATTTTCGCTACGCGGTCAACCCCTTCCAGAGATTGATTTACGGCTTCAGGAATCTCAGTTGACAAATATTCAAAATCTGCCGCTTCAATCAGAGCCTTATAAGAATCCATGAAATCAGGACATTCCTGCTGTATTTTCTCACTACAATCAGTCACTAAACCATTAATGTCTTCAAAAGAATCCTTAAAGAATCGTAAATTATCCCCTATAAATTGAATCGGCGTATTGATTTCATGAGCGACACCAGCAGCAAGCTGTCCAACTGCCTCCATCTTCTGCGCATGGTAAAGCTGTCGTTCCAAACTCTTACGCTCGGTTACGTTAATCGACACCAGTATATAGCCCCCGCGATGTGACCCAGATTTAATACCATGTATGTTAAACAGGAGCATTGACGATCCCGCCTCACCAAATTCCGACGGCAACTCAATGGTGTTCTTAGCCCCCACTGGGTTCTTCTTAAATTGTTGGATAAAGGCCGCTAACTGCGCCACATCAATACCGATATTTAAATCCAAGAACACCTTGCCAATCGCATCCGCCTTCTCTAAACCGAGGTAATCTCGTGTATTCGCTTCCCATTTAAACACGAGACCTTCGTTATCGACACCAACCACACCGCCTGAAAAGGAATCCATAATAATTTCAGATTCTTCAAATGCGACGCGCGCACGTTCATGAGCTTGCATGCTTTGCGTACGATCCTTCTCAATGACCACCATTTCCTTGCTGCCTGCGTCGGTCTCACGCACCAGAAACTCATGCTCATAATATTTTTTCTCGCCATTTCTGTGGCGAATAGTCACCAAATCACCCATAGAATGCATATGTTGTTCAACAAACACCTCAATAATCGACAGAGATTGAATATCCAAATCGTCTTCACGCATCAATTCTATATAGGAGGTCTGCAAAACATCATCAATCTTCTTCCCATAGGCTTCCTCGAAGGCATCATTGACCCACTCAATATGGCCAGACTCGCTCAACATAAACACCACATTATCCGTGTTTTTTATTATAAATGCTAATCTATTTAGTTCTTTAACATTTTGAGATAGTTCCACAGTCTTGCGGTCAACAATATTTTTTATATTGGCCACCAACTCTTTCTGATTATTCTCTGCGGAAATAAGTCGATTAGTCTCTTTTTTCGCACTCATGCAAAACCGGATAAGAAAAACATCTTCAAATATAACCCACCACATATACTCAATCCAGCCATAGCCATTAGTCTCTTCTTGACCAAATATTGACATGGGCCAGTACAGTTCACGAATGATGGTATCCATGCATACATACAGCGATGCCAAGACCAAGACACGCCAGTCTTTATAAAAGGACAAAAACGCCAACGATCCGAAAATATGAAAATGTGATTCCGCGCGGCCACCACTGAGATGAATTAGCACACTCGATAAACCTAGCTGTGCTATGGCAATAGCATAGCGTGACCGACGCGAACCTGGCCGAGAAAGAGCTGCCAACACGGCCATCAACACAAGCAGCAAGGCAATCGTCAAGGATCCATAGATATGATTATGTGTATCCGCCAGTTCACCAATCCATGTCTGCGGCGTATACAGTAACGCTACGAATATCAGGCCGAAAAACTGTGCCATTAAAAATTTCAGAAATATACTATCAATACGCGTATACTCTGAGCGCCAATATCGCCGCAAATCAGCCGAATCTTCCTGCGGCAGGACCTCTCTCATTAAAGTACTTTCCGATTCCGCCACAACACACTCCATCAGTCAATCACAGCCGCAGCCTCATTTAAACGCTCTCAAACGACGCCATTACAGGACACGGATGTCCTGTATATAGATACACCTTAAACATTGTAGTGCGCAAGCACTCATTTACGCAATCCTACGTTGATCATAAATCCATTACATAAAACAGTTTACGGATAAAGAATCAAGCGGGTGCCTTGTTTAATAAATAAATTTGACAGGCAACGCTACTAGGGAGTACATTAAGTAGGTATTAAAATATGATGGCAAACAGCTCCATACTACTCGTTGACGATGATCCTGCGATTCTGCAATCTTTAACGCGTCTATTTCGCAAGCAGCACTGGGATCTCAAAACCGTTGATAATGGCCGCGATGCAATTGCTGCGATTAGCGAAACAGAATATGCAATCATCATTTCCGATGTCTGCATGCCGACTACCAGTGGCATTGAAGTGCTCTCTCATGCACTCAAGTGTTCGCCCAACTCATCGCGCATTTTATTGTCGGGGCTGTCAACGCTCAACGATGCGGTCGAAGCTATCAATACATGCAAAGCTGACCATTTCATTCTCAAACCATGCGATGGTGAAGTACTCATCGAAACCATCCTCAAACATCTCAAGAAATTCAATCTAGAAATTGAAAATAAAAAACTACAAGAACAAATAACTAGCCAAAATGATAAATTAAAATCACTGAATAAAAAGCTCATCGATACTTTAGATGATAAACACAAAAAAATGATAACCAGCTGGACCATCCAGAGCAAGCTACTCATAGACACACCACCGCCTGGTTTAAAAAATATTGATATCTGTTGCTATACCATACCAGCACAAGAACTAAATGGGGACTTCATATTATTCAACAGATTCAACGAACACGTCTTTGATCTCGTTGTTGGTGATGTCATGGGTAAGGGCATTGCTGCGGCGCTGCAAGGTGCGGCAGTTCGCAGTGCCTTTCAATATGAATGGGGCAAACACGCACATGGGATCCCCGGCACACCAGATGACATTCTGTCTGAAGTAGCCAAGAAAACCGTCTCAGAAATATCAAACATCAACTCATTTATTAGCATGTTCTACTGTCGTCTCGACACTCAAAACCTGAAGATTTCCTATATTGATTGCGGTAGCACCAAGCCATTACTCGCCAGCAATAATAAAAATACCCAGTTTTTATGCGGTGAAGACCTACCCTTTGGCATTGTTGAGCACCATGGCCCCTTCACGTGCATAGAAAAAGACCTGAACAGAGATGACTGCCTGATTCTGTATAGTGATGGCATTATTGAAGCCCGCAGCGCCGATGAATCCCAGATGTATGACACCGATAGGCTAGATAACATTGCATCAGCACATATACAAAAAAGTTCTTCTGAAATTGGACAGGCCATCCAGCGTTCAGTAAGAAAGTTTACCGGTAAAAGTGGACATTTAGATGACTTCACGACCGTCATCATTAAAATGACTGAGACTCATGATCAAATTGACAGCGAGACTCCTGAAAAAATACCGGAGCTTGAGCTATACAGTGGCATTCAAGATGAAAAAATGACACAGTTATTAGAAACACAATACGCACAATACACCACCGAGATACATCAACTCATCTTGCAACTGCTACGCATCGTAGAAAAACATAGCTACGATGCTGAAACCGATCTGCCAATTTGGCTTTCCATTATTCAGAGCCACGATGAACTGAGCATAAACTTTTCTGATTACGGTCAGAGCAACGATCAACAAATGAGCGCCGCACAAGAAATCGCCAATAGCTTTGACTACGATGCCCAGATAGTCATGCATACTGATGTTCTTGCACGCAACGCCATGTCACTCTCATTTCCATACAAGGACTGAGCATCGCTATGGACTGCAACTTTCAGATTGAACACCAAGAGATCTGCCACAATACCGCATACGAAATCGGCCAATCTATTCGACCACTCTGCACAACGGGAACGACGCTGACGCTCGACTTAGAGCAGGTCCGCTACATTGATTCAAGCGGCCTGTCTTTTTTATTCAACATTCACCGCACCCTCGCAAGTAAACAAGGAACACTACAGCTCTTACATGTTAACGAACAGGTCCTCGCAACCCTACACCTAACCAACATGAACAAAGTATTTCATGTCATCAACGACTAAGATGAACTTTTGCTCACAGAAATGATGCCACAGCCGAGTGTCTGACCCTGGTGTCATACCACCTGTCACCAATGGCGGACCTCGCTCCTAAGAAAACTGCTCAATAAAGAACGAATCACGCAAAACACTATCATAGAGAGACTTAGAAACACTAATTTACATCAGTCTAGATGGCACGATACGCGCTCCCCTGTTTACAGGGGAACACTATGTCTACATCATTTTCAGATAAAAAATTAGATCTTTGCGCAGAGAAACTGACTAAAGATTTTCACGACGATGTCTGGTGCATCATCGAACGCTATATTCCAGAGATGAAGCGCGCTCTGCGTCCGCATTTAAATATGCAGTCCGTCACGCTCGGGGAGCTACAACACTGCATCAGCATCTTATTATATCATTCTGCATCAAAAGCACAGGCGATTAATTACCGTGCAGGATTGCGCGCCATTAACTGTTGCTTTAAGCATTTTATGTATCTTTGCAGTCACGTCGATAATATCACACCAAACGCAGCCAATCAAATCCTAGATGGCATTGATGCCGTGCTCACAGACACCATAAAAATCATTAGCCCTATTTCGAAAGCATGCAAAAAAGACCTCGACACCATCGATGATGCGAGCCTTGATAAGCTCACTACTGATTTGGATCTTGTGCTCCAAGCACTCGTCAATAAGGCGCTTTAATTCATATAGCGCATAAAAAGCGCAATCAGCATAAATAGTATTGAACAGGCTAAGGCAAGCCAAACGCCCTTACTCACGCCCAGCGAGCCTTCAATATCTTCGTCAAATGCTGCACTTGTTTTATGCGAAAAGATACGCTGGTTCAAAACACGCAGGACCGTGCTCGATCCTTTTTGTGGGCGTAATTTACGCGCTGCATCTACTTGATCTAAAATGGTTGGCGCTACTGGCCGTGTATTATCTGCGGCCTTTGGCGCGTTTGATACCTCGGCACTCGCCCCCGCAGCAGTGTTCTTATCTGTATCCGAGCTAGACTTGGACAATGTTTCTGTGATGACGGTCACTGCATGACCGTCGACTGCCGCAGCGCGCTTCGCTGCTTTACTGACCACTTCGTCATCGGCAATCGGCTTCATCCGTGGCTCAGACTTACGCTTTTTCAATTTAGATTTTACTGCTAGAGGCTTACGCAGGACGCGCATGCCGTTGTCCGCTCCACCACAGGCAGCAATCGCCGCGTCGACAGCTTGTTCAAGTGCTGCATAATTAGCGAAACGTTCATCAGGCTTTTTACCCATGCACATCATGCAAATTTCAACAGTTTCACTTTTTAAACTGGGAATAAATTCCGATGGATCTGGCACATCTTCATTGACGTGCACCAGCATGATTGCCCCTGGAGAATTACCAATAAACGGAGTTTTACCGGTGAGTAGATGGTACATGGTTGCACCCAAACTATATATATCAGCACGACAGTCGATTGTGGGGTCAGCGCGAATTTGCTCTGGAGCCATATAGTGTGGAGTTCCAACCGTCAAACCTGTCAAAGTTAGATGATCAGTGTCGTCAGTCTTCTTAGCTAAACCAAAGTCAATTATTTTTGCCACATCAACTTCCATACGCGGCTCAAGATCACTCTTGCGACTGCCAGCACCATGTTCAATTAATATGTTCGGTGGCTTAATATCACGGTGCACTAATGCGCTTTTTTCGTACGCGTAACCTAAGCCACGCACCATATGCTGCATGCATTTCAGGACATAGACCTCTGGCAGTGGTCCAAAATCTTCTAGGATTTCACTCAGACTCGGGCCATTAACATACTCCGTGGCTAGATAGAGATCTTCTCCATAATTACCCGTGTCTATAGCCGCAACAATATTCGGATGCTGCAGCATCGTGACCGCTTGCGTTTCACGCTGAAAGCGCTTAATGAATTCCTCATCATCACAGTGCTTTTTATTAATAACTTTTAAGGCAACATTTTTACCGTCTTCATTGTGCGCCAAATACACAACTCCCATGGCCCCAGCACCAACAATATCATCAATTTTGAATCCAGCTATTTCATCAACCACCTGACGATACAATAATAATTCATCAAGTTGTTTATCATTAATGATTTCAAGTTTTCTTAAACAACGCTCCAGCGTTGATTTGGGGTCCCCAGCATCAATTAAAGCTACAGCCTGTTCTAATTGCTGCTCAGTAGCCCACTCGCGATCAAGTAGGACACGGCGCACACGCTCTTCATTCAAAGGAGATTCAGCTTCCATCGTTCTCAATTAACTTGTTTAGTAGCCAGAGCTTAAATAAATCAGGCAACACACAAGTTCGGAATACATATCCCCTCGCAAGCGGGTCAGGGACCCCCTCTAGCGTCGCTTAAACATCACCACGACGCTGTGCTCGTGTATTCTGCTTCTGGGTCTTTCGCCGCTTGCTTCGCCGTCTTTGCAGCGTTTTAAAGTCGGGTCCCTGGAGAAATAGATCCACCAAGGCCTCCACTTCCTTGAGCGTTTCCGGTACCGGTTCGTTGCTGTCATGCCGTGAAGTGCTTGCGTTCATAAATCACCCGAATACGTATTATTACTACCATCGTAAATAGAAGCAAGCGAGATAATGAGTGACTAAGTAGCCAAAGGAGCAGCTATAGATGCGACTTCTAT
>CBDUFM010000027.1:0-11841 GCA_965366325.1 uncultured bacterium | reverse complement strand
GGCGGTAATTTTTTGGACTATAGCTACATAGCTCCACATGATCCTCGTTTGGGTGAGGCATGGGGAATCATTTTAATCGAATACGGCGTTGGTCTAACGGTCGCCACCGTCATGATCATTATTTATAATATGATTGCTGAACGCATCGGGGACGAATGATGGAAGCGTTTACAGCACATTTCAATTACTGGATAGCAATCATCATAATGATGATTGGATTATATGGTGTCATTGCCAAGCGTAATTTAATTAAACAGGCCATCTCATTGAGCTTGTTTTCGACGGGCATATTTTTGTTTTATATTTCAATGGCGGTGGCATCTGGTCCAAATGGCGAGATGGGTACTGCACCAATTTGGGTTGAACAGCCAAGTAGGGCTTATACGGCCGCAGGTGCATATATGCCGTACGATTCGCCATTACCGCATGTTTTGATGCTCACGGCAATTGTAGTTTCAGTGAGTATTCTTGCCGTGGCCTTGGCAATTATTGTGAATATCCGTAGAGCCTATGGCACAATTGAGGAAGATGAGATTCTCGATATTGAAGCGCGGGAGTCAGAACAGTGATTGATCAACTGCCGATTCTTCTCGTCCTTTTACCCTTTTTAGGTGGCCTGTTCGCGGTTTTCATGGGCAAGGGTCTGCTGCCTTGGTATTGGGCTTGCCTGATAACAGCTTTAACCTTTTTGAACTGCTTGTATCTGTATGGGCAAGTTCAAGAGTTTGGTGTTGTTGAATATTTCATTGGTTCGTGGCCCGCTGAATATGGTATAGCTTACCGCATTGATGCGATGAATGGCTTCGTGCTATTGGTGGTCTCGTTTATTGCGTTTGTGTCGACTGTGTATGCGGGGCGCAGCATTGATCATGAAATTCCGCGTGATCGTGGTCGCCAGTTTTATGCGCTGTGGTTATTGTTTATCTGTGGCTTGCTTGGTATTACGATAACGGGCGATGCATTTAACGTGTATGTTATGCTCGAAATATCATCGCTAACTGTCTATGCCTTAATTGCGATGGGCAAAGAGCGCGACAAGCGTGCACTGACCGCCAGTTTGCGTTATTTAATTCTTGGTTCCGTGGGTGCGAGTTTCATTCTTTTGGGTATTGGCTATCTGTTGTTGATTACCGGTACCTTGAATATGGCAGACATGCATGACCGTTTGCAGGTGCTAATGGCTACGGGTGAATATGATAAAACTATTCTGATTGCCTTTGCGTTTCTCTTAACCGGCCTGTCATTGAAGATGGCGTTGTTCCCGCTGCACATGTGGTTGCCGAATGCCTATACCTTTGCGCCATCAGCCGTTTCAGGGCTCGTTGCCGCGACGGCTACAAAAGTCGGTGTGTATATGGCTATTCGTTTTCTGTTTACTGTTTTCGATCCGGATTTCAGTTTCATTGCCATGTCGGCCAGTCAGTGCCTGTTGATTTTTGCCTGTATAGGTGTGCTGGTGACCGGAATTCAGGCGATACGGCAAGACAATGTCAAAACCGTCTTGGCTTATTCGAGCTTGGGTCAAATTTGCTACATCGTGATTGGCTTTGCGCTGTATAACCAAAGCGGATTAACCGGTTCAAGCTTGCATATCATGAATCATGCGCTGATTAAAGGGGGTATGTTTCTGTCGCTTGGTTGCGTCGTTTACAAAATAGGTGGCGTGCATTTGAAAGACTTGCGTGGTTTGGGTCGCAAGATGCCTTTCACCATGGCTGCGTTTACGGCTGGTGGCTTAGGACTCATTGGTTTTCCGTTGACGGCTGGCTTTATTAGTAAGTGGTTTTTAGTGAAGGGGGCACTCGATGCTGGCCTGTGGCCTGTGGCTGCGGTCATTATGCTCGGTTCCTTGTTTGCATTAATTTACGTCTGGCGCATTATTGAAGCGATTTACTTCCAAGAAGCAGATGAAGCGGCCGCCAAAGATCGTAAGCCTGGCGAAGCACCTTTTTCGATGGTTTTGTGCACGTGGGTGCTGATTGGACTCAGTTTAATTGTTGGTCTTTGGGCGACGATCCCAGAAGAGGCGGCGGCGCAAGCTGCAGCGGCCATGTTGGGAGGCCGCTAGGATGGAAAATTGTGTAGCGCTTATCGCGATGGGCATTCCGTTGCTGGGTGCCATTCTTATTGCGATTACTGGTAAGCTGCCAAATCTTCGTGAGGGCGTGACGCTTATCTCGGCTGTCGCACTGTTTGCTGTGATCCTTTCCGTTGTCCCAACGGCGTTAGATGCGGGCTACTGGGAGGGGCACTGGGTAAAAGATCCTTTTGTCGCCATTCAGGTTTTAGGCAATTTTGCTTTAGCATTTAAAATTGAACCGATGGGTATGATGTACGCCATTATTGGGTCGTCTCTATGGATTTTGAATTCATTATATTCTATCGGTTACATGCGGAAAAATAACGAAGAACATCAAACACGTTTCTATGTGTGTTTTGCTTTGGCTATTTTCTCGGTTATGGGCATCGCCTTTGCGGCGAATATGTTCACGCTGTTTGTCTTTTATGAAATTTTAACCTTATCTACCTTTCCACTGGTCAGCCATAAAGGCACGCCACACGCGGTTCGTTCTGCGCGTACCTATTTAGGTATATTGGTTGGCACATCTGTTTGTTTCTTGTTGCTTGGCGTTATTTGCACATCGGTGATGACCGGCGGTAATTTAGACTTTACCAGAGGTGGGTTATTTACGAGCTATGATGGTTCGATGATCTTGCTGGCCGTTGTGTTTGCCTTGTATATGTATGGCATTGGCAAGGCAGCATTGATGCCCTTTCACCGTTGGTTGCCTGCTGCAATGGTGGCGCCGACGCCTGTATCAGCATTGCTGCACGCCGTGGCTGTGGTTAAGGCGGGTGTGTTCTCAGTCTTAAAGGTCACGACCTATATATTTGGCCCAGATACCCTAGCAAAAATTGCATATACGGATTGGCTGATTTACATGGCCGGTTTCACAATTGTAACGGCCTCGTTTATCGCTCTGTTCCAGGATAATTTGAAGCGACGTTTGGCTTACTCTACTGTTTCGCAGTTGTCCTATATAATGTTGGCGGCAGGTCTGGCCTGTCTCGGAGGGACCATTGGTAAGCTGGCGATTATGGCTGGTGTCATGCATATTGCAGCGCACGCTTTTGGTAAAATCACTTTGTTCTTTGCGGCCGGATCAATTTACACTGCGGCACATAAAACAGAAATTAGCCAGCTTGATGGGATTGGTCGACGCATGCCGTGGACCATGGGGGCGTTTACGATTGCCGCCTTGTCAATGATAGGGGTGCCACCAACGGCTGGTTTTGTCAGTAAGTTTTATTTAGTCAGTGCGACTTTGGGCAGCTATGAGCTCAGTAGTCCACAGATATTTGCTATCGTTGCAATCTTTTTAAGCACGCTGTTGAATGCCGGTTATTTCTTGCCAATTGTTTACCGTGCGTTCTTTAAACCGATTGTCGATGATGGTCATGATCATCCACATGGTGAGGCGCCGTGGCAAATAGTTGTCGCCTTGTCGTGCACAGCGCTGGCAACGGTCGTCGTCTTTTTCTATTCTGATTGGGCCGCAGCATTGGCTCAGCAAATTGCGGTGGGGATGTAGGCATGGATTGTACGGACCCAAGAATTATTCGTAAGATCAAGTTCGTATGCCTTGCGCTGCTGTTGCTCTTATTCGTTATTGATATTGCTTTATTCTATATGACTGATTGGTATGCCCATCCACATTTTGATGCGGATAAGACACAGATTGATAAATACTCTTTTTTGTTCTACCCGGTGTTTGGCTTTGTGGGTTGCTGGTTATTGGTAGTTGGCTCTAAGAAGATTTTCGGCCAGGTCCTGAAACGTAAGGATACCTACTATCATGATTAATTTTCCTCCGGGCTTGTTTTTGATTGTGGCGTCCCTGGTAGTCGCGCTGCCCTTTGTTAAGGGGCGGGCTAAGCCAGTAATAGCTTTGCTGTCGGCCCTTGCTTGTTTTGGCTGTGTTTTGCTGACCTTAACTGATGGTGCTGTGGGCAGCTGCGTGCTTACTTTGATTGATAATCCGACTATCGCCGGGCTCTTTAATGCCACGTCAATTGACTTGCATTTAATGCAGTTGAATTATCCAACCAAGGTATTTGCGACTGTATTCTCGTTAATGGCCTGTGTTGGTATTGTGTTTGCCTTTAACCAAGAGCGTAACGTTGAATTGAGCGGTGCGCTGCTCTATGCGGGTTCAGCAATTTGTGCGACCTATGCTGGTGATTTGATGAGCATGTTCATCTTCTGGGAATTGATGGCGATTGGTTCGACCATGGTCATCCTCGATGGTGGGCAGAAGCGTTCAGGCGAAGCAGCGCTACGTTATGTTGCGGTGCATTTCCTTGGCGGCGTGTTCCTGATGGCGGGCATTATTTGGTATGGACTTAATCAGGGTGCCTTGGGTGCTGGTGATTATGCCCTCTTAATTAATGCGAATCCCTTGGCTGAAGATAATGCGTTGGTTGCGTTTAATAGTTTGCTCGCACATCCAGCTGCTTGGTTGATGCTGATTGGGATCTTAGTGAATGCCGGGGCGCCGCCATTGGGTGCATGGTTACCGGATGCCTATGCCGAGGGTTCTCCGAGCGGCACGGTATTCTTGTCTGCCTATACCACTAAAACAGCGGTCTTTGTCTTGATGATGTTATTTGCTGGCTGTGATATCTTGATATGGGTCGGTTTGCTTATGGCGATTTACGGTATCGTGTATGCGATATTAGAGAATGATATGCGCCGCCTTTTGGCTTACAGTATTATTAACCAAGTTGGTTTTATGGTCTGTGCGATTGGTATCGGTAGCGAACTGGCATTGTCAGGGGCCTCTGCGCACGCCTTCGCCCACATACTTTACAAAGCCTTATTGCTGATGTCTGTCGGATCTGTGTTGTATATGACCGGTAAGCGTAAATGTTCTGATCTTGGTGGTCTCCACCGGACGATGCGCTGGACTATGCTGTGCTGTCTTATTGGTGGCCTTGCCATGGCAGCGCCAATGACCTTTAGCTTTACCACCAAATCGTTGATAACGACTTCGGTCGCTGAGGCTTCGATTGGCTCTGAGATGGCGTGGACCTATATTATTACGTGGTTTACTTTGATCTTGGCTTCTGCGGCGATCTTTATGTGCGCTGGTATTAAACTGCCGTGGTTTGTCTTCTTTCAGAAGGACTCGGGCTTACGTCCGACAGATCCACCAGGGAACATGAAGTGGGCAATGGTCTCGTTTGCTTTTCTGTGTCTCACTTTGGGCTTGCCTGGCGTGGCTGAGCGCACGGTCTACAAAATATTGCCGTATGAGCCGATGAAGGTGGTACATGAGCACCACGCTCACAGCGAGGGCCATGGAGAGGTCTCTGATCATGTAATCGCTACTCATGCTCCTGCGGCCTTGTCTGAGGCTGAGCAGGCAAAGGGCTATGCTATTATTGATGGCGTGAAGAAGAAGCCGTACTCAACGTGGTCCTTTAGCCATGTAATTACGCAGTTCTCGATAATGATAGCTTCAGCTTATGTCTTCTTTGTCTTGTTGAATATGCTCAAGCGAACGCTGACCATCAGCTTGGATAGCGATTGGATCTACAGGCGCCTGATTCCGCGCTTCTGGAAGGCGATTCTGCTGCCGCCCTTGCGCGCTGTTGGCAAGGTTCATGCCTTCATTCTCGGTCAGCTGCCAACGCGGGTAGCCAATGCCGTCTTTGCTCGGCGCATCGATCATAGCCTCCATAAAGACATTGAGTTAGGGGGCAGCAAGTTTGAGTTACGCTTTGATATAAAAACCAATCGTTATCGACAATGGGCCGTTGGTGGTGCTATGGTAGTCATTACAGCGATGCTCTTGCTCTACATTTTGGTCAACGAACTCTAGGTCATTCCTGCTAGGTGTATGGTAATCTCATGCACCAAAAGCATGGCTCTCACTGGCTTTATTGACAAGAGGGCGGTGGACAAGAGCGATTTCATAACGAACATGCCGCGTCTTAACGTGCACATGTGTTAGGCGGGAGTCACTATGGCCGGTTTCGGCATGCCACTCATAGCTTTGGCAGATACAGTACCAGATCCGGAGCTTATGGCTTCAGAACTTAGCCATGTTTTACCGCTGACGGTGCTCTGCATCTTAGGCTTGGCGGTTCCATTGGTGTTGATGACACTAAGCTGGATTCTTGGCAAAAATAACCCTAACAGTGAAGCGAAACAAGAGCCATACGAGTGTGGCCTAGATGTGACCGTGGGCACCGCCGATGAGCGTTTTTCAGTAAAATTTTATCTGATCGCCATGTTGTTTTTGGTTTTTGATTTAGAAGTGGCGTTTTTGTATCCATTCGCGATTAGCTACACCTCTATTTCGGGGTGGGGCATGTTTGTCGTATTGATGGTGTTTTTGGTAATGCTCGAAGTCGGTTACGTGTATTTATATAAAAAAGGCGCGCTTGACTGGGATAAATAAATCCCTGCGTGAAAAGAGATCTTATGGTTTATCAGACCAAACCCGAAGCTCCAGGCCAATTAAGTCAAGTCGATTTTGATGCAGGCGGTGCAAGCTTTTTAACGACCAAACGCGATGCCCTACTTAATTGGGGACGTCGCAATAGCCTCTGGCCATTTCCTTTTGGAACGGCTTGCTGTGCTATTGAATTTATGGGAACTGTTAGTTCGGTTTTTGATATTAGCCGTTTTGGTGCGGAGCTAGTACGCTTTAGTCCACGTCAGGCAGACTTGCTCCTCATTGCTGGTACGGTGACTTACAAGCAAGCGCCTATTTTGCGCCGCATCTATGATCAAATGTGTGAGCCGAAGTGGGTGATTGCCGCTGGTGCCTGTGCCTGTACCGGTGGCTTTTACGATTGTTACTGCACGGTTCCTGGCATTGACGAAATAATCCCTGTGGATGTTTATGTTGCGGGTTGCCCGCCACGTCCTGAGGCGTTCTTGGAGGCTGTTGTTCAGCTGCAAGATAAAATTGATGACGAAAAATTAAATACGAGAAAGGCCATGACCTGATATGAGTGATCAGGAACAGCCCAACGAAGCAAACGAAGTAGTCCAAGAACCAACCGCTGACGAAGTGTTGGCCGGTGATCTTAATGAGCGTTTTAGCCTAGAGCTAGATTTACACGCCAAGTGGGATTTAGGTTTATTGGCAGGTCGTGAGCAGATCCTTGATGTTCTCAGTTATTTGAAAGCTGAAAAAGGTTTTCAGATTCTGCTTGATATTACAGCGATCGATTATCTTTCTTTCCCGGGGCATCGCGGCGAACGTTTTGCTGTTGTTTATTTGCTGCGAAACTTCAAAGCAAATCAACGCCTTTCAGTGAAGGTCATGCTTGAAGAAGATGATGCGCGTGTGCCAACAATTAGCCATCTGTGGAAAAATGCGGATTGGTTAGAGCGTGAAACGTTTGATCAATATGGTATTCAATTTCAGGGTCATCAAAATCTGAAACGTTTGTTAAACCATCACGAATTTGTTGGGCATCCACTGCGTAAAGATTACCCTGCACAAAAGCGTCAAAAACTCAGTGTTAACGATCCTATGTTAGATCAGTTGCATGCACGCTTGATTCACAACGGTTACACCATTGTCGAAGAGGCTAAGGTTGAGGATGCGGTTAATTTGGGAGAGCAATCATGAAGGTACTCTCACCGGATGGCCAAGAAGTTGAATTGATGACCGTCAATATGGGACCATCGCATCCTGCGACGCATGGTACCTTGCGTATTTTTACCGCACTTGATGGCGAAAATATAGTAGCCTCTGCCTGTGAAATGGGTTATTTGCATCGTGGCTTCGAAAAGATGGTCGAACAAGGTACATTTAACCAAGTGCTGCCATACACCGACCGATTAAATTATTGCTCATCTATCATGAATAACATTGGTTTTTGCAAAGCTGTTGAAACTATGTTTGAAATCGATTTGCCAGAGCGTTGTATTACCCTGCGTGTAATCGTTGCGGAATTAAGTCGCATAATCGATCACTTAGTTTGCGTTGGTACGAACCTCGTTGATTTGGGTGCACTCACTAATTTTTGGTACTTCTTTAATCCACGTGAAGAAGTGTATAAGATTTGGGAAAAACTCTGCGGTGCACGATTGACCAATACGTTTACGCGCATTGGTGGTTTGTATCGCGATTCTTATGTCGGCTTTGAGGATGACGTGAGTCTGGTCCTAAAAAGCATTGAAAAGGCCATTGTCGATGTGCGTGGCTTAATCGAACATAATAAAATCTTTGTCGACCGAACGCGCGATATCTGTGTGGTCTCAGCCGATGATGCGTTGGCTTATGGTTGGACTGGTCCGTGTTTGCGTGCCTCAGGTGTTGATCATGACATGCGCAAAGACAATCCCTATTATGGCTACGAAACCTACGATTTTGATTCCATAATTGGCACGACCGGTGATACCTATGATCGAATCATGGTGCGCATTTATGAAATGACTGAGAGTATCAGCATTGTCCGTCAGGCACTTGCTCGCTTGAAGCCAGGTGAGATTAATAGCACCGATGCACGAGTTCGTTTGCCAGATAAAGATCGTGTTTATCACGATATGGAAGCTTTGATTAATCAGTTTAAATTAATCTATGAAGGTGTTCGTCCGCCGATGGGTCAGTGTTATGATTCAACCGAAGCGGCCAATGGCGAGCTTGGTTTCTTCATCGTTTCAGACGGTGGAACCAACCCTTATAAAATTAAAGTGCGTCCGCCATGCCTTATGCAGTTCGCTGCGTTTAGCGATATGGTTGAAAAACATCAAATTGCGGACGCTTTTGCAACTTTAGGTTCAATCAATATTATTGCGGGAGAACTTGACCGATGAGTGCTCATGCAATCGATGTCGTTGCAGTTCAGCCAGAAGGTTTAACTGTTGATCAAGTAGCCGAGAAAATGGCTCCACAACAGGAGCGTGTTGAAGAATTACTGCGCCGCTATCCTGTGAAGCGTGCAGCCTTGCTCCAGGTTTTATGGTTGGTGCAAGAGGTGTATGGCTGGGTGCCACGTGTTGCGATTAAATGGTCAGCCAAGGTCTGCGACGTTTCTCCTGTACACGCATTTAGTGTAGTTGAATTTTACACAATGTACAAACAGGTACCGCCTGCTCGTTTCCATATACGCATTTGTCGCACGATGAGTTGCCATTTGATGGGAACCGAAAAGTTAGTGGCGCATGTCGAGGAAAAACTTGGCATTCAATGCGGCGAACATACCGAGGATGGCATGTTTGCCTTGGAAACCGTTGAATGTTTGGCAGCCTGCGGTAACGCACCAGCTATTCAAATTAATGATGAGTTCCTCTTTGGCCCTGGTGATGAGTTAAATAAATTACAAGAAGGCTGGCATCCAACTGAAAAAGACTTGGATCACTGGATTGATTTATTGCGTTCACGCGCCGCAGAAGATCCTCATGCGGGTAAAGCGGATGAATTAGGTGGAATTATTTTACATAGCGACGGCCATCCAGGTGCGCCGGAAGCCTGTGCAGAATTCTTGCCTGATGATTATTCCCCAGCACCTCCAGCGCTCGGTGTAAAAATAGAAGGTAAGGGCGAGGAGATTACGGTAAGTGGTCTTATTGCTCCTGAGTGTGCGAAGGTTGTTTTAGAGCGTAGTGATGACGGCGGTAGCACCTGGCGCGAAGTCGCTGCTGGTGATCCGAAAACCATACCAGGTCCTCCCGGACCCAAAATGGTACCTGTGACTGATCAGCTCAGCATCGGAGCTAGTGCACATTATCGGATGTTGGCGCATACCGGTGAGCGCGTCGCGAAACCAAGTGCAACGGTATCGATTACTGCTACTGAGGCTCCAGCGGAAGAATCTTCCGACGAAAAGGGAGATGCTTAATGGCTGTTTTTAAAGGTAAAGAATTACCAAACGTTTTAAGTCGCTTTTTTGACATCCCTGATGGTCCGAAATTAAGTGTAGCACGCGAGCATGGTGCCTATAGCCGCTTAGATGGACGTGTTTTTGATAAGATCCAATTTGAAATTATCGATTTGGTGAAGCAGTCGGGTATCCGTGGTCGCGGTGGTGCCGGTTTCCCAACGGGTATGAAATGGTCTTTTGTGCCACGAAACTCTGGCAAGCCAGTCTATTTGGTTATTAATGCCGACGAAGGTGAGCCCGGTACATTTAAAGACCGTTATTTAATGGAAAAAGATCCGCACCTTTTGATTGAAGGTATGATCATAGCTGGTTATGCATTAAATGTTCGCACGGCCTATATCTTTGTGCGCGGTGAAATGCTGCCACAAATCCGTTGCTTGAATGAAGCTATTAAAGAAGCATACGCAGCTGGTTTGCTCGGCCGCAATATTAACGGTTCGAAATATAGTTTAGATATTTATGTGCATCGCGGTGCTGGTGCGTATATTTGCGGTGAAGAAACGGCGTTAATTAATGCGTTGGAGGGTTATAAAGGCCAACCACGTTTGAAGCCACCGTTTCCTGCGGTAAGCGGTGCATTTCAATGCCCGACCGTTGTGAATAATGTGGAAACCATTGCTGCAATTCCATGGATTGTTGAGCATGGCGCAGACGCTTATCGTCAATGGGGCACTGAACGTAGCCCTGGTAGTAAATTATTTAGCATTTCTGGTGATGTTGGCAAACCTGGTGTTTATGAGATTCCATTGGCAATGCCGATGATGGATTTCTTTGAATTAGCAGGTGGCATTAAAGGCGAATTAGCCGGTTGTATTCCAGGGGGTAGTTCTGCACCTGTATTAACAGCAGAAGAGTGCCAAGAGGCGACCATGGACTATGAGTGCATGGCAGCGATGAAAACCATGCTTGGTTCTGGTGCGGTTATGCCATTTAATAACACCCAAGACTTAGTGCGTTTAACTGAAACCTTAGCACGTTTTTATGCACATGAATCATGTGGTCAGTGTACGCCATGCCGAGAGGGCACTGGTTATGCTGAGCGCATTTTGCAGCAAGTGGTTAAAGGCGAAGCGCACGAGGGCGACATCGATTTAATTTATGATTTAGCTGACAAATTTGAATGGACGACTATTTGCCCATTGGCAACTGCTGATGCATGGGCTGTGAAAGGATTTATTTCTAAATTCCGTGAACAATTTGATGCCTATCAAAATAAAGGCAGCAAAGTGACCGAGCAACGCGATGTAGAAACCTTACGTCCCGGTGCGTTCTGGTAAACTGGTAGAGATAAAGACAGAACCTATGGCTGATACAATTACAATTAATATAGATGACAATGATTACGAGGTTACCGCTGGCCAGCAATTGATTGAAGCATTGCGCGAAGTAGGTATCGATACGCCAAATTTTTGTTATCATCCTGATTTAAGTATTGCGGGTAATTGCCGTATTTGCTTAGCAGAAGTAGAAGGGCCTCGTGGTTGGGCATTGATGATTTCTTGTCATATGCCGATTCGACCAGGTTTAAAAGTGCGCACCCAGCTGAGTAGCGAGCGCGTTCGTACGGCACGCGAAGGTGTCATGGAATTCTTGCTCGTTAATCACCCCTTGGATTGTCCTATCTGTGACAAGGCGGGTGAATGTATGCTGCAGGAACATTACATGGGCTCCGGTGGTCACGAAAGCCGTCTGCATGATGATGTTGGTAAGGCCTATAAGGGTGGTGTTGACCACCGCTTTACTGACACCAAAGGTGTTGAGCGCGGTGGAAAGCATATTGATATTGGCCCAGAGATTATTCTTGACCAAGAGCGTTGTATTTTGTGTTCACGTTGTGTGCGCTTTATGGATGAGGTGGCTGAAGATGAGCAATTATATATTGCTGGTCGCGGTGAAACTGCCTACATCACGACGTTTCCAGGTGATCAATTA
>CBDUFM010000026.1:0-11892 GCA_965366325.1 uncultured bacterium | reverse complement strand
TTAAACTTGAATCGAGACGCTCCGCTGCGATGCCACGTTTCTGAAGCGCATCTATCTGGTCTTTCATTAAGGCAATTAATGGCGATACCACTAACGTTAACCCCGAGAGCATTAAAGCCGGCAATTGATAACAGAGACTTTTGCCAGACCCCGTTGGGAAAATCGCAGCCGCAGAACGCCCAGCCAATAAGGTCTCAATGACTTGTTCCTGCCCTGACCGAAACTCCGTGTGCCCAAACTGCTTGGCGAGTATATCTTTAATCGAATCACTCATTGCCTATTGCCCACCAAGATACGCACACATATCAGCCAATACCTGGCCGCCATGTGCAATTTTTCGCACACGCTCAATATCATCTTTCTTTTCTTGAATACGTTTACGGTGTTCGCTGTAATCAATATCCAAGTCAGGCATATGATGAAAAGTCCACACGCCCGGCTTCACTTTTTCCAAGACATCTAAGCGGGCCAAAAATCCACAGCAGCCAGACGCAGCATGACTGGGGATGCCAGCCTTAGCCGCCATTGCTGATTGAGTTATGCTCATGGTTTGATCTTCATCCTCGGTAATCCGATCAACCCATAATTTAAATTTCTTTAAGTGCATGACTTCGGGGTATTGTGTTTCAATGAGAAAATGCTTAATCCGCAAATCCTCAGCATCGCTAAATAAGTAACAATCACAGCCCTGACCATCACGAGAACCGCGACCGATCATTTGATACCATTCTTCCACATTCGATGGAATACCACCATTAATCACAAAGCGCACGTTTGGCTTATCGATACCCATACCAAAGGCCGTGGTAGCAATCATCACACCATTGTCCTTCATCCAACGCTCTTGAATCAGATCCTTTTCTTTATCAGGCAGGCCACCGTGATACACATAAACGGGGATATTCCAGCGTTTCAGGTCCTCAACTAACTTCTCGCAATTCTTCTTGGTATTAAAATACACAATTCCACAATCCACGCCATCTTCTGGGTCGTAAATATTCAACACCGCATCGCGCGTTTCTGCATACGCTAAACCATGCATGTTATAACCCGCAAAATGCAAGTCATCGCGGGCAAAACCAGTAACAAAAACCTTTGCCTGCGGCATGCCTAAATTATCTACGATATCTTTTTGCGTGCTCTTATTCGCGGTCGCAGTCAAGGCAATGATTTTTCGCGGCGCAATCCGTTTAATCGCCTGCGGGATTGCACGATACGCTGGGCGGAAACCACTGCCCCAGTGCGAGATGCAATGCGCTTCGTCTACAGCCAAGATATTAATCTGCTGTTGTAAAATAACCGTCATGAAATTTTCGTTTTTAAAGCGCTCCGGCGCAACATACAGAATCTGTATACGCTTGGCCAAAACGGCGTCCCGAACAGCAATTTGCTCTACAGCTGTCATTGATGAATTCACACAGGCCGCGCGCACACCCTTGGCACACAATGCATCAACCTGATCTTTCATCAGCGAAATTAACGGGCTCACCACAATCGATAACTCACTGCCCATTAAAGCAGGGATTTGATACAAGAGCGATTTACCGCCACCAGTAGGCATCACTACTAACGTGCCCGTCGTTGCATCAGTACCTGTCGCCGCATCAGAACAAATATGCTCAATAATATCACGTTGATGTTCGCGAAATGCCGGGAAACCAAAGGTCGTTTGTAGAATACTATCAATGCTCATCTACAACTGAGCCTAGACCATCTCCGCTGATTGAAAGCCTACAGGAACGCTTGTCTCGCTAGTCTCTAGAGCTCCGCTCGTCGTCTCTCGCTAAACACACATAGACCAAGATACCAATAAATACAATCGTTATATAGATTCCATAGGCGCTTAAAAACCGTGAACAGTTTATAAATGTAATCTCCAAACTGTTCAACGGCTGCTCTGCCTGCATCCATGCCTTTTCCATAGCTGGCTCAACAAAGAGCGCTACGTAATAGATGCATAGATACAGCAGCAAGGCTACGACGGCAAAGAATTTGGGCATAAACTTTTCTCCTGCTTACTCTGCTGGCACAGGACGCATTAGGCCTGCATAAATTGCTCGTTTAAGGCCTGCATTGCTGCTGCCATTTCAACACTCAGGGGACCAACATCTTCCATACGACCCTCGGCCATTGCCGCTTGTATTTTGGCCTGGAATTCCGCCTGCATGGCCATTTGTTTGGCCATCAAATCATCTGCTGCGTTCTCAGCAGCCGCAATACCTGCCTCACTTGGCTGTGCATCTCTGAATTCGCGAACACGCTCACGCATCGTTGCCGTGTCTGTCCCAGCGAGTTTCGCTGCTTGATCAGCTGTAGCGCTAGACCACAGGGTAGCTGCGCCCAAAGCACGGCTTCTCCATCTTCGATGACTTCGCGCATGCCCTCAAATAAATTTTGTGCTATTAATGCATCAATCGGCTCTGCATCTGTAAAATCTATGCCATCAAGCAAGACCATTTCACAGGCTAGCGCAAGTTTACGCAGTTTATCGGCCTCATTATTATGCGCTAAATCCTGGAGACAGCCAACCAAGAATGTCGATGACGCAACAGCATCCGCTGCCGTTAGCGCACTTTCAGCCTTGAGGCCCTCCTTGGCAAAGTTAATGGCTGTCTCGCTATCACCCTCAGCCAAACCTAAAACCGCCATGGCATAAGATATTGAACGTTTGTGATCGTAACGATCCTGCATTTGCAAGGAGCCTAATTCACGCGCAAAAACCTTTAAGTCTTTAATTGCTGCCACCAGCCTACCGTCCGCATACAAGGAACGCGCGTGCAGTTCTTTAATAATCGGGAATAAAGGATGTTGCTGACCGACTGTATTTATTTTCTCTACCGCCGTAGCAGCAATGCGCGTAGCCTCACTGATGTTTCCCGCAGCTAAATGTGCATTAATAGCAGTAGTATGCGCTAGATGCACATCAACATCATGCCCAGCATAACGCTCGTCACATAATGCGAGGAAACGATCTGCCTGCCCTGCCGCCGTTGCATAATCTGCCGCCGCATAGGCCGCAGCACTCAATACACGAGCCTGCATTATGCGCGCTTCATTTGCTGAATCATCAATATCCGCACAAGCTGTTTCCATTGCCTTTACTGCTGTTGCTGGTTTTTTCCCGTGTGCAATTTGACACAATGCGCGCAGACCATGAACGCGTACCGCTAAAATAGCAGGCAATTTTTTTATGGTTATTTGCTCTAAGGATTGCTCAGCATCATCCAAGCGACCATGTAGCAGATGTAATTCGGCTGTTTCTACATCTAATGGCACCGACGCTAATTCGTCTTTGTCATCTAAAGCGGCACATGCAGCGACGGCCTTTTTTATGGCCTCGTCCGCATCATAAACAATGCCGTTAAAACGCGCGTTGCGCAACAATGCAGACGCCGTTAAGGCCTGTATAGTAGGGTGACCTTCATCCATACCACTGGCAACATTAATACTGTTGACCGATTGAATATCATCACCTAATGCTAATTGGCAAAGCGCAACTTTAGCATGAAATTGGGCCCAATAAGCTGATGCTGCTACCATAGCCGCGTCCTGCGCATCATTATCAAAGGACTTATCTTTTTTAATGCATGGAGCCGGCGGCTGATGCTCTTCTGCTAAAACACGCGCTTCCTCATAAGCAGTCAGTGCGTCTTCGAATTGGCCCGTCGCAGATGCAGCGTCAGCAAAATCTTCTAAGGCTGCAATTAATGCAACTACTTGTTTGGGTTTGTCAGCAGCGGCGCTACGCGCTTCCTCTAATAGCTGCGTCGCTTGCTCATAAGCACTGTTGATCTTACCGGCAAATAAATCTTTTTGTATGGTATTGGGCATGCTGACTCCATGGCGGCATAGTTATTAACGTAGCCCTGCATACTTATGCCTACGTACTGGAGTCAATGCCCTTGATGACACTAAGAGTTATGGGCCGCAACCTTTTCAACAAAGACCCGCATGCTGCCCTCATTATTATTATATAAACCGCCGCCCTCATGGTCACTGGGGGCAAAGAAGATACTGCCATTCACTTGAATTTCAGTTGGACCGGTAATCGGAATTAATGGGCCACCATTCAACGAATAACACAATTGCATGTAGTGCATGCGATTTCGCGCGCGCTCGGTGCGCTCATGGAGATGCCCCATAAAGCCAATATCTTCCCAGCGAAATGGGCTGGTATTCCATCGCGCTGCAGGGTCTGGGTCGACATGCATTATCCCACAATGGTAAATCGTCTTGCTTTTACTCGTCGCCGGAACGGTAATGACTTCTTCATTACATTTCGCTTCACGTGGCTTGGGCTTTTCACAGTTATCTTTTGCTGTTCGTGCAATTTGGGTATAACAAACCGAGCCGGATCCAGAACCGCAGCGTCCTAAGGTATATTTAAAATATGCTTGTGAACGCGTATAGCCACCATGGTAACCAACGTTTAATCCAAAGCGCTCATGACTTGGACCACCGACAAAACGCAGTTCTATAAATTTTCCATAACGGAATAATGCACTCGCATATAAATACTGTCGTCCGTTTGATCCATCACGCGCATAAGACAGCGTTCTGTAATTAAAACATAATTCTTGAATGGCTAAATGCTGCTTTGGTTTTTGCGGATCTAATTCATCGAGCAAACACGCATACTGACCATGATAGATCGCATTGCGATCAGGACCCGAGGTAATGGTAATTTTAAATGTACCGTAAAGGGTGTTTGCTGTAGTTGTTTCTTGTGTAGGCAAAGGCGCTAATTCTTTGGCCGCCGGAAGCGAACTAGCTGAGCCGCCGGAATTATTGCTCGGATAATTTGAATTATAAGAATAAGCCCTGGAAGACGGGGCATCCGAATCCGTGCTCCCAAAATCTGGAGCACAAGATGTAAGCGCAGCTAAAAGCAGCAGACAGGTGCAAGCTATGATGAATCTCATGATGATATCCTTTAATTAGTTAACGAGCACATACTATATATGAGTGCGTCCACTATAAGTTTGTATACGATTACTTATATTGTTCCAATCAGACACTCATGATACAGATATGCATAAGTTTCTATTAATTAAGAACTTGCATGAGTGTATCAGATTCTACAGGGCTAGTACTAAGGACATCCATGGGCCCAAGTGCATGCTTTGTCTAAAATTTAATTGTGCTCATCGCACTCGAGCTAGCGTAGCTAGGCGCCACAACGCTGCCGTAGCCAGTCATCGATTAAGGGTTGAACCCGCTTAACAGATTAGCCCCGCCAGTCATCCCAGTCAGTTTGTTTCAAAGCGGGTAAATCATAAGCCGCGCGTGCGCGGTCACACAGTTCGTGGTGCTCACCATCCTCATAACTTGCAATAAATTCGCGGCAGGTGGAAGGACGCTTCTCATACATACGACAGTGAACCACATCACCAATGGCCCCCTCCAGTTGCTCACAGCGGCAGGGCTTTTTCATCGTTCCACGCAAAACCCGTAAATTACTATTCCAGTCCTCGCAGGCGGCCAAGGGCACGCCGTCTCCTTGCACATCATCGCATTCACTCCAATGAAAGGAGACACGAAAAAATGCGCAGCAAGCACCGCAGCTCAGACAGGGATGAGGTTTCATACAACAGCTAATAGCTTCGATTATATTTAACTCAAGAACATTCTCCGCAGTTTATCGCCCCTCAACTTTTCGTGTTTTATAGTCAAACCCGTGGCCACATTAGAGACGTACTTGAGAATATGTTCAGGGAGCACAGACAGCTGTCTAATGCTGATTGCACTACATCTCGCACAGGCACACTGCCTCTCGATTTATTAGTGCTTATCTTGGTAAAGGGTTCCCATGCACTTCATTAAACAAATTAGGCACAGTTTTTTCATTTTATGCTTGCTTTTAAGTCCTTTGTTTTGCCCCCAGATACAGGCCGTCGCTAATCCTTCCGAATCCGTTTTGGCCGATCACATTACACAGCACGACATCACCTGGACCTTTGATAAGGCCTACCCGAGTGGCCAATTTATTAATGGCGACTATTGGGTACTTGGCCCAGTTATTATCACGAGTATTTCAAATAGTTTGAATGAAGCGCGCTTTGAAGTAAAGCCTGGTCACAATGGGTCCATGTTGAACCCCGAGGCTGGTGGCCAACAAGGCTACGACTCGCGCCTATCTAGTTACAATGCAGCTCTTAATGCCGGACTTATTAATGGTGCATTTATCAGCTCAGAAAATCCCCTCGCAATAAACAAGGCAGCGTCATTAATTTCGATGGTCAGCTGGCTCTATAATTCTGCCACTGATAAAGAACAAGGCTGCCCGCGCTTTAACGGCGGCACCAAGGCACCTCGTCCCGTAACGCGGAGCGGGGCTATTTTAACGGTGCTCGATGCTATACCGCCCGCTAATAGCTTTCGGCCATATTATTGTGGCGATGACAAAAGCATCGTTTTCACGGAAAAAGACATCGACACGACTTGCCTCCTTAACTTAGAAACAGTCGCGCATACACCCGACCCTGTTGCGCTAGCAAAACGCATGCAACGCCCATGGATCGATCACGTCCATGAATATTTAGGCGCTATGGTTCATCCGTCACTCAACCTTCCCAATTATGGACAAGAAATCACTAAAAATAGCAACAACTTTGCATTAATGCTGCACCTCCATATTCCCGAAGATCAAAAAAGACTCTTACTTATTCGCTACCTACAATTTGGTATCGATTGTTTCGGCATCACACAAGTGGGCGGTGGATGGCCAGCCAATGGTGGTCACGGCATGGGGCGTAAATTACCCATTCTAGTTGCCGGAAAAATATTTAATAATCAGGCGATGCTAGAAATTAGCAAAAGCAAAACCCGTTTTCATGACGACGAGCAAACTTTTTATGTCGAAGAAATTGATATTGAACGTAGCAACAGTGATAAATGGGGTCCTGATAATCGCGCTGCCGATAAGTTAACCTATGAACAAAAACATATTGGCATGCCGGAATGGGGTATTCGTCATTTCCTCAAGCCCTACGCTGATAATCGCGGCTGGCGCACGCCCTATCGTAGCATTAATATCTCCGTCCTCCCTGGGACCGCACTCGCAGCGAGCCTTTTTGGCCTGCGTGAAGCCTGGGACCATGACGCCCTGTTCGATTACACCTGTCGCTTTATGCATGAGCCCAAAATTGCCCTCGGTAAAATCAATTCCACCAACGCACCCAGCCACTTCACCTTTAACATGTGGCAGCGTTATGCGAAGGAGCATGTCCAAGCAATCGAATGGAACCCCGACTGGTCAGCCAAGCACGCCATCACCAAGGCACCCAATAAACCCCTCAAAGATGCTGGAAAGAAGAAGAAATCAGCCGCGCAGCTTGAGGGCGACGAATAATAGCTGACAACAGATATCCTTAATTACTTGCACAACAGCACTTATGCACTATGCATCCATCGCTGTCATACAACAAGACAGGTGCACGCTCAGCAATTAGCATACGTCTAAAATATTCATATTAGTAAACTTTTTACTTTTATGTTGAACTATATGAATTTTTCTTAAGATCCTGCGCTTATGCTGCATGAAGATCTGTTTAATTTAGGTACGGCGATTCGTGATCGCAGAAAGCAAGCGGGACGCACCCTGAAATATATTGCTGGGCTGACCGGACTCTCCAGTGGCCTGCTTTCAAAGATAGAAAATTCACGAACCATTCCCTCACTACCAGTGCTAATGAAAATCGCCAAGGCACTGCAGGTCTCCCTATCCGAGATTCTGCGTGATGTGGAGGGACAGCTCGCGAACCCCTACATCCTTGTACGAAAAACTGAACGCAAAAAAGCAAAACGCGAAAATAAACGCGGCTATCATTATGAAACTATTTTGACCAACACCTTAAATGAAGGTTTTATTGAAACAGCCGTCATTCATTTAAATGATCAAGCCACCGGATCATTAATTACAACTGATGGCGATATGTTTCTTTACTGCCTAGACGGCACCATGCATTTACAATTAGCCGAGGAACACATTCGCCTCGATCACGGTGATGCTATTTTTTTTGACGGGCGAACACCGCATATTTCTCAGCACCTAGGACCGGGCAGTGCCTCAGTTTTAGTCATTTACCTCCTACACCACGGGCCTAAGCAGCATGGATAATCTCCTTACTCGCATAGATCAATCAGTGCTCTACGCCAATGGCATGCACCCCGCTGAAGTGCAGCAATTCTTGCACCAGCTCGGCACGTTCTGTCAATCCGAACAATCGCAGACAGATCCCGAATTATGTTGGCAGGCCGTAACCCAACAGCTACTCACTGCCGCCGTTCCCTTTGCAATTCATCGCCACCTCTACGATATTATTTTTTGCAATCACTGTGCTAGCACCCCGCCAGCCTTATACATCCCAAGCCAAGAAGCGATTGATTACAGCAATGCAGGGCAATTAATCAGTAGCTTAAGCCTACGCGATTACGACGACCTAGTGGCCTATTGCTGTCGTCACAAGTCAGATTTTTTACAGGCCGGTCTCGAGCGCCTACACATTCAATTTCAAACGCCTGCAACAAGCATCTTAGACAGCAGCCAGGGACCTGAACATCCACAATGGCTGGCAGGCGCGCGCATGAATATTGTAGAAAGCTGCTTGGCACATAACGCAGACGGTGACAGCAAGGCCATTATCAGTCATGACAGCGACGGAACCTTACATGGTACATCCTACGCAGCCTTAGCTGATAGCTGCGCTCAGATTGTCAGCAGCCTGCGCGCAGGTGGCATCCAAGCAGGTCAGCGCATTGCACTGGCCATGCCCATGCATGAACAATCCGTTGCAGCCTGCTTGGCCATTATCGCCTGTGGCTGCAGCGCAGTCATGATCGCAGAAAGTTTCTCCACTGAAGAAATAAAAATACGTTTAGATATTGCAGCGCCGGAACTCATTGTAACCCAAGATTATATCCAGCGTGGCAGCAAGCAGCTACCCCTCTATGAAAAAATAGCCGCCGCCAGCGAGACCGCATGCATCGTTTTAGAAACGACAAGCGACGCGAGCAAGCGCATCGCTATACGTACACAAGATCAACATTGGCACGCATTTCTTTCTGAGCAAACTGATTACACCTATCACTATGCAGCCGCCGACACAGAAATAATGGTTATATTTTCTTCTGGCACCACGGACAAACCGAAAGCTATTCCGTGGACCCAGAGCATGCCCATTAAATCCGCCCTTGATGCGCACTTTCATCACGACCTGCATCCAGGTGATGTCGTCGCTTGGCCAACAAGTCTCGGCTGGATGATGGGCCCGTGGTTAGTGTTTGCGAGCCTCTTAAATAATTCCTGTATAGCACTCAGTAGCCATGTCCCAAGTAGCAGGGCATTCGGCCGCTTTATTCAAGATGCACAAGTCAGCATGCTCGGCTTAGTACCTAGCCTCGTCAGTGCATGGCGCCAATCCGACTGCATGTACGGACTTGATTGGAGCAAGATCCGCGCATTTAGTTCCACCGGTGAATGTTCCAACGCCGAAGACATGCATTTTCTCATGTCGCTCGCTAATTACAAACCCATCATTGAATACTGTGGGGGTACGGAAACTGCTGGTGGCTACATTACGGGCACAGTTTGCAAACCATGCATCCCCGGCACCTTTAGCTCGGCTGCACTTGGCTTTTCTTGGATACTATTAGATCAGGAAAATCAGCTTACCGACAATGGCGACGTTTATTTTCAATGCCCCGTATTTGGTTTATCGAATCGATTATTAAATGCTGATCATCATGCCATTTATTACGCAGACACACCACAACTAGCAGACCAGTCCTGCCTGCGTCGCCACGGCGATCAAATCGAATCGCTCGGCAATGGCTACTATCGTGCCCATGGCCGTAGCGATGATGCCATGAATTTAGGCGGCATTAAAGTAGGCGCTGCCGAAATAGAAGAATATCTACAACAAGTCCCTGGCATTAAGGAATTAGCTGCCATTGCTGTTGCGCCAGCACAAGGCGGACCCAGCCGCTTAATTATTGCGCTGGTGCCAATGCAAAAGCCAACCGACAGTAAGACCTTTAAGGCACAAACCATGCACAGCATGCAACAGATTATTCGCCAGCAATTAAATCCGCTGTTTAAAATACATGACCTCATGCTCTTAGATGCACTGCCACGCACCGCATCTAACAAGGTGATGCGCCGAGTTCTGCGCACACAGTACGCACAACAGGAATCACATTAATGCCACAACAAATCCGTGTAGCCATTGTCGCTGCGCAACGCACAGCTATTGGTTCATTTTTAGGCAGCCTGCAATCATTAAGCGCTGCTGATTTAGGCAGTCACGTGATTAAATCATTATTAGATGACAGCAAACTAAGCGCCGATTTAGTAGACGATGTTTTCATGGGCCAAGTCTACACCGCTGCCGCTGGCCCAAATCCAGCGCGCCAAGCAGCTCTACAAGCTGGTCTGCCACATAACTGCACAGCGACTACCATTAACATGGTCTGCGGTTCCGGCCTACGCAGTATTCAATTAGCTGCACAAAGTATTCAATGCGGCCAGGCTGACTGTATTATTGCTGGTGGCATGGAATCAATGAGTCAGGTCCCCTTTCTCGCGCCGGATATGCGCAGCGGCAAGAAGCTTGGCAACACGACATTTATTGATGGATTAATTCACGATGCGTTGTGGGATCCGTTCTATGATTGTCACATGGGCCAGACTGCAGAGAACTTAGCCGAGACATATAACATATCCCGCGAAGACCAAGATGCCTACGCCGCACTCAGTCAACAACGCTACGCAAGCGCACAACATGCTCATGGATTTCAATCGGAAATCACTGCCCTTTCCATTCCACAACGCAAAGGCGATGCGCTCGTCATTGATCGCGATGAATATCCCAAAGCTGGGGTCACTGTTGATTCAATTAAGCACCTCCGCCCCGCCTTTTTAAAAGACGGCACGGTTACTGCCGCCAACGCATCCGGCATTAATGACGGCGCTGCTGCTGTTTTATTAATGAGCGAAGCCGCCGCCAAAAAACACCAGCTCAAACCCGTAGCTTATCTTACCGCACATACCCATGCTGGCGTGGACCCACGCATCATGGGCATTGGCCCCGCCTTTGCCGTCAAGAAATTATTGGATCAGCAAGAACTGAACAACAACGATATTGATGTCTGGGAAATAAACGAAGCCTTTGCCGCACAGGTTCTCGCGGTCAATAAAGAACTCGGTCTCGATAGCGCTGACATCAATATCAATGGCGGGGCCATTGCACTCGGTCACCCCGTCGGCGCCAGCGGCGCGCGCATAGTGGTTACGCTTATTCATGAAATGTTGCGCCAGCAAAAAGTCACCGATACAAAACTTCGTGGTATCGCTTCGCTGTGCATTGGCGGCGGCATGGGCATTGCCAGTTTATTGGAGACCGCATGAGCACAAACACCCGGCACGCCAAACACGTTCTCATTACAGGCGCAGGCAGCGGCATCGGCCGTGGCATGGCGCTCGATCTCGCCAAGCAGGGTCATGTCATTGCTGTTACTGATTTACATCGCGCAGCAGCCGAAGAAGTCAAACAATTAATTTGCGAGCAAGGTGGCACTGCATCCGCACATGCGCTTGATGTGTGCAGCGATGATTCCGTCGCTGCTTTATTTTCCAGCCTAGAAAAACCTGTCGATGTTTTAATTAATAGCGCTGGCATTCAGCACGTCGAGCGCATCGAAACATTTCCACAGGAAAAGTGGAATCTACTCATTGATATCATGCTCAATGGCTGCTGCCGCATGACCCGCGCCGCATTAAAAGACATGCGCGCCAACGAGCATGGTCGGATCATTAATATGGGGTCAATCCATTCGCTAATCGCCTCGCCGTATAAAAGTGCCTACGTCGCTGCCAAACATGGCTTATTAGGA
>CBDUFM010000025.1:0-11913 GCA_965366325.1 uncultured bacterium | reverse complement strand
GACGCGACAGTGATGTTATTGATCACAGGCGTAGTGGCCTAGATAGGATTTTATTATTTAAACTGGTGCAAGGTGGTAATCGGGGTCTTCAATGTCGACTTCGATTATGGCTTCGGCCTTGTTCAAGAGTTCTTGGCATTCTTTAGAAAGGTGCAAGAGTTTCACGATTTTACCGAGCTCACGGTATTTCGCACAGACGGCATTTATCGCCTCAAGCGCTGAATGATCGTAAACGCGACAGTTTTTAAATTCAATGTTGATGGTGTCTGGATCTTCGTCGCAGGTAAAGATTTCCTTGAATGACGTCACCGAGGCAAAGAAGAGTGAGCCATTTAATTCATAGGTTTTCAGGATGCCGTCGATGTGGGTTTTGGCGGTAATATTTTGTGATTTTTTCCAAGCAAAAACAAGGGCAGAAATAATGACGCCAGAAGCGACGGCAATGGCGAGGTCAGCAAAGACGGTAATCGCGGAAACCGCTACAATAACAAACATATCACTTTTAGGGATTTTATTCCACAGACGCAGGCTGGTCCATTCGAAGGTTGCGATAACGACTATAAACATCACGCCAATCAACGCAGGAACCGGAATCAGGCCAATGCAGTTACCTAATGGTTCATAGACGATAAAGGTAAGCAAGAAAAGGGCGGCTGAAAAGCCAGAGATACGATTGCGGCCACCAGAGCGAATATTAATCATCGATTGACCAATCATGGCACAACCACCCATGCTGCCAAAGAATCCTGAGACGACATTGGCTAGGCCTTGGCCGATGCATTCGCGGTTACTGGAGCCACGGGTGTTGGTGAGTTCATCAATTAAGGTAAGAGTCATCAGGGATTCAATTAAGCCAATCGCTGCTAGTGTCATGCTGAGACCAATAATAATACCAAGACTTTCCAGTGTGAACGGAATGCCAGGGATCTTAAACTCACCGGCAACACGTTCATTTTTAGCTTCGGGAATAGTGACACTGCTTGCTGCAATGGCGTGGCCGCGCTCACTGATTTGTGTTAAGAGCATGTTCTCTTTTTCAGCTTCGAAGAGACGCGTCTTCTCTGCTTTTTCTGCAGCTGCGGCTTTTTGTAGTACCACTGAGTCATTGACTGTAACTGATTCGATAGGTGTAAACTGCACCAAGAGGGTTACCGAAATAATAGCAACTAGGGTGCCCGGTACGGCCTTGGTTAATTTGGGTAAAAAGTGAATAATAGCCATGGTCAAGGCAATCAGGCCCATAGTGATCAGGAGGTTGCTGCCGCTCATCCATTCGCCCAGCACTTGAAAATGCTGTGCCTGTTCGTCAAACACGACTCGATGGTTTTCTTTTAGTTGACCGAATTGGGCTAAACCAATTACAATCGCTAAACCGTTTACGAAACCCAGCATCACTGGATGCGGTAGGATGCGAACGAATTTACCCACCTTTAAAACGCCACATAAAATTTGAATGACGCCACATAAAACGACAGATGCAAATAAATATTCTAAACCATAAAGCACAACAAAGGCCGTCATCACCACGGCCATAGCACCGGTGGCACCAGAGATCATACCAGGACGACCGCCGAGTACGGATGTAATCATACCAACAAAGAAAGCCGCCCATAAACCCACACTAGGATCGACACCAGCAACAAAGGCAAAGGCGACGGCCTCAGGAACTAGGGCCAAGGCAACGGTCAGGCCAGATAATAATTCATTCTTGAGATTATAATCACGTTTAATTAAGAGGTCGAACATAGGGAACTCCACACTAACGGCCGTGGCACGTTTCGTTTTTCTGCTGTGGTGACAAGCAGGTAAAAGTGTTTTTGTGAATCTATTGCTTGTGTAGCAGAAAAAGCGGCGTCAGTGCTTGTCTATCATAGACATAGAACCCTGACGAAACTGTACAAAAACAGGAAAGCGGCGCACCCTAGACGGAGCCTATCTGCTGTCAATGTGCGAAATGAGAGATTGATACCAAAACAAATTCGACCCGCTTAGTTTTTAAGCAAATGAACCGATGGACTACTAAAATACTTAATCATTGCAGCATTTTAACTAGTGCTGCTTAGCGACTATTTAAGAATTAGTCGCTCTCTAAACCAGATTGATAATCTGAACCAAAGCTCAATTTAGCCATGGCGACTTGTTTGATTGCCGAGAGTAATAATTCATCAGTTAATGATGAAAGTGGATGTACAAATAATGACCAGACAATGTCATCACTAACCGCATAGCGCGCATCATAAAGATCATGAAAATTTGCGTCCATTGCCATGTCCATTTGCCCAGCTTCTAAATCTTCTAAGGCAGCAATGGGAGTCATAATACGCATGCGATCATCGTGCGTATCGTAGACTAAAATGAGATCCATTTCCTGCCAAGAAAATTCAACAACATTTCCTTCAACACATTCAACTTCTGTATGCGTTTCGAGGCAGCGTAATAACTGCCTTGGTGTCATGGCGACACCACTATGCTCTTTGCTGAAAAATCCCATATTACGTTTCCGGCTTATGGCTAGAGATACCTGCATATTAGGCCAAGAAATAGCTCTACAACCATCAAGTCGAGGTTCTGGCAACTATCACTATCACTGGGCCGAGAGAGCTTTGGGTATCCTTGACTTTGTCGAAAGTTAGGCAGCTGCTCCAGAGAGGGCACAGAATTAGTTGGGGTCTTTTACGATTATCTGCACATCACCTTGCCAGTCATTATCAATCGGCTCAATAACGGCGGTTATGCGGCGTTGGTTCTTAGCCTCACTACTAAGCTGACCATGGGTCAGTACCGCCAGCAGTAGGTGATTATCGCGTTCTTCAACACTAATTCCGTTAATGCTAAGATCAGCACGCATTTCAACGAAGGCCATCAAGCTCAAACGTCCATTTTCAACGGTAAAGCTTACACCGTTACCGACACGAAAATCAGCATCTAAAACATCTGAAGAATAATTAATATCCACTCGTTATAGCCCCGAAGCAGGGGGAGTTTGTACGCAAGATTCTGCAGAGGTCTATCGCGAATACTGGTCTTAGTCTGCTAATAAGCGCAACAATTTCACTCAGTAGCGTTAACTCATTATAAGTCAGGGCCTTAAGAACATATGCATGAATAACATCAGCCGCGCATCACGGCCTAGGCGAATACCAGACGACCGAATGAATCGATATCATGGAAGCCAACTTCCTTAATGCGCACAGGCGACCACATAAAATGTACAGCTTTGTCTAGATCATAGTCAATGCGATAAAAATTTGCACGCCAATGCATGCCACTTTTCGGTACACAGTTGCCAAGGCCTTTAAGCAGGGCAAAGGGCATGCGTACCTCAGCAAACCAGCCATCAACAGCGGCGCCGGCTTCACGGGGGCCACCACTAATATGCGTTTTAACGCTGCAGCGGCGCTCACCTGCATAATGCCAGGGTCGCCAGCCCATGAATTCTTCGCCATTGTTGACCACGCAGATTGGTAGCTCTGCTCCCAGAGGGGAGGCCTCGTACTCAAAATACACGCGCTGGGATTCATCAGGCCAGAGGAAGAATTCAACCACATCTTGGTCAAAGAGGTCCTCGAAATCCTTGAGATCAGTGCAAGTCAGGTACTTATCTTCACAATCAAAGAGCACATACAGGGCGTTATCGCTGTAGGCGACCTTAAAGCGACTGCGGTAGGGTGAGGGCCGATCGGCGCGAGCTTGCAAATCAATCCAGTCAATCTGTGACCACGCCGGGGCGCTACCGTCGCCTGTAATCGCAAAGTCTTCGACCGCTGTAACCACGACTTCCTTCATTCTGAGCTCCTAGCCATTTTTAAGTGGCACAGGAGTAAAGTCTATGTGGAAAAGCCTTGTTGCTCACTGGGTCTCCCCAATAGCTGCTGCTCACTTGCCAGTCTGGAATTATTTGATGAACTAAACAGATGTATGATTTCTTTCGTGGGCGTGTCAGCGCAATTGATAACAGCGGCTATTTGATTTTAGAAGTAAACAGTATTGGTTACCGCTTTCGAATTAGTGAATACACGCGCCAAGCGCTGCCGCTCGATGGCAGTGAAATTGTCTTATATGCACATCTGCAGGTTAAAGAAGATGACCTACAATTGTATGGTTTTAGCGATCCTGCAGAGCGCGTCTGTTTTAATTTATTAACCTCGGTTCAGGGCGTTGGTCCAGCGGTCGGCATGGCGATTATGTCGACGCTCTCACTAGAAGAATTACGACAGGCGCTCATCGATAAGGACATCAGTGCTTTTAAACAAGTGAAGGGTGTAGGTGCAAAATCTGCCGAACGCATTACCTTGGAATTGCATGATAAAGTTGAACGCATCCCAGGCGATGCCATTGAAATTAGCACGACTGCAAACAAACAGGTTAATTCTGCGATGGATGATGCGCGTCGAGCCTTAATTGCATTGGGTTTTCCCATTAAGCAATCTGAAGAAGCAGTTGCAAAAGTTACCGAACAAGCAAACGACGATCAAGATGCGGAAACAATTATTCGAATGGCTTTGGCTGTATTGCGCTAATGTCTGTGTTGCAGGCAGCCGACGAAGAAAGCTTGGTCACCGATCTGCGCGCACTCGGTGTAGTAGCTGGCGATTCAGTTTTGGTCCATGCGTCCTATTCCAGTCTCGGTCCGCTTAACGGTGCTGCGCAGACCGTCATCACTGCACTAGAGCGGGTTCTCGGCGAACACGGTACCTTATGTATGCCGAGTTTAAGCTACGCCCACATCGATTGGAACGACCCTGTTTTTAATGTGCACAGTAGCAAGGGCTGTGTTGGGTATTTGTCAGAATATTTTCGTCAGCAAGATGCCGTATTGCGCAGTATGCACCTCAGCCACTCAGTGCTGGCGCGTGGTAAAAACGCGGCTGTCATTACTGGTTCGCATCACTTAGACAATACGCCGTGTGGTCCGCACTCACCATTTGTTAAATTGCGTGATTGTGGCGGAAAAATACTCATGATTGGTTGCGGACTTGGCCCGAATACATTTATGCATGCCGTTGAAGAATCGTTAGCACTACCTTATTTATTTGTAGACGGTATTTTTCGCTATACCTGTATTAATGCTGCTGGTGAGCGGCTTGAAAACATGCGCAGTAAACGTCATGCGCTGTTTGAACAATATTACGAGCGCGTCGCTGCTCACTTAGCAGAACCAGCGCTGCGTTGTGGCATGTTGGCACAAGCACAGGCGCATTTACTCGATTGTCGGGTGCTCTGGGATACGGCACGTGCCTGTTTGCAAAAAAATCCACTGTATTTTACACAAGCGTAAATGACGTAGACGCCTTAACGATGCCATTGACAATAATATGTAGATGGTGCTTGCCTGGGTAATGCACCCGTGTTGTTAGTTGCTTAAAGGCATGGCGCTTATCAATTTCTTTTTGACCGTTGCTGAGCACTGATTCTGAAATTTTAAAGACCTTACGTGAATGACTGCCATTCTTTTTGCAGTAGTCGATCGCGAATTCCAAACGCAGGAACTCTTGCTGCGGGCCGCTCACTGAACAGCTAAAGCGCATGTCGTCACCAATTGCCACGCGTTGTTTAGTGGTACGTAAATTGGTGACATGCACATTATGTGGATCAGCAAAGCCAAATAAACGCATCGCTTGGCTATTGCCGGCCTTGAGCAGTCCACGGCAAGCATGTTTAACAATCCAATCGGTATCGGGATTCTTACCGAGCCACGCATCTGCTATTTTGAGGACACGCTGTGGGTGATCCTTGCTGATGTCATTTAAATTGTTGGCAACACTGCGGCGCACATAGACAGACGGGTCCTGTTTTAAAAGCTCTAAAATAGCTATTACTGGTTCTGGGTTTCGTTTAAATGCGGGCAACGCAATTGCCCACGGTAGGCGTGGGCGACAACCTTCTGAGGCGAGGCGGCGTAGGTGTTCATTTTTGTGGCTGGCCCACTTCTGCAGCTGAGCCATCATGCGATTTTGATCCTGAATAATAAATGGGCGCACGGCAAATTCTGAACTGGAATATTTAGTGAAATGCCCCAAGGCATTGATGGAGGCCTGCCACGCATGCATGCCGTAACGCTCCACGTAATCAGGAAAGAACATACCTTCAAAGCCCCCAAAAGGAGCCGCTGCAGCTTTCAAGTGGCGGAGGGCCAGCTTATAATCTTGGTCAAAGCACAGGTGCAGGGCATCGGCAATCCGATGCATGCGATCTTTGAGCTCGAGCCCAGACCAATCCTTACGAAAAACGCTGCTTAGTAACTGATCACGCGAGAACTGGGGATAGCTAGCGCTTATGGCCTCAGCAAGGCGCAGGAGATAAGCACGATTGTAGGCATTTTTGAGTGGATCTGTCATAGCTCATTTACGTAGAGGCGTTTAGGATCATGTACAGCAATACGAGTGGTCAGTGAACCCTTGGTCACAACCATGGATACTTGGTCATTGTTTTGGTAGTTGAATCATGGAATGTATAGCCCCAGCTCAAGACTATCAGTCTAAGTTACTAGTAATAAAAGAGATAATACAATGAAAGCCCCAGCGCCCCCTTTACGACCGCATATGTTGAAGTCACTCGCGCTGCATGGCCTAGCCGTGTTGGTCATCTGTGCCGCGCTCTATCAGGCCCATAAGAGCATTGAAGAGCAAGAGCTGGCATTCCTAGAGGATATTAAGGCTCAAGAAGAAGCCTTAGAGGAAAGTGAACGTGCCGAAACAGAAGAATTACTAGAAGAAGAACTTGCTGCGCAAATAGAGGAAGAGTTTGAGGCTATATTAGACCAGGAGCTCAGCGAAGAACTAGCGGAACAAATGCAGGAGCAACTAAGCGAACAATTAGAAGAATGGATCGATGAGGCAACGCAAGATCAAACGCTGCAAGAAATGACACCCGAGCAATTAGCGGCGCTTTCTGAATCACTGCGCGAAATGAGCATGAAAGAATTACAAGAGCAATTGAACGAAATGAAAAAGGACATGCTCTTATCTATGGTGCGTGAGAAAATCGAAAAAGAAGTCGCACCCGATATTAAGCGTAACATCGAAAAAGAACTAAAAAGCAATACAGGCAAGGAGCTCAAAGAGCAATTACAGAAAAAGGCCCAAGAGGAAAAACGTGAACGCCTAGAGGATTTGCGCAAAGAGTTAGGTGAAGCGAAAAAAGAATTAACTGAGCTAAAGAAAGAGCAGGCACAGGTAAACGCACAAGCCAAAAAGGATAAAACCGCAGAGGCGAAGGAGCAGCAAGACGCGGTCGATAAAAAACTTGAGCAGGTCAAAGAAAAAATAAGCGACACATTAGAAGACGTGGCCAAGATCGCAAAGGACAACACTGATACGAATAGTTTGCGTAACAAGCTTGAGCAGGTGAAAAAAGAAGTCGATGAGAGCAAAAAGGCACTCAACGAGCAAAATAAGAACCAACAGATTAAAGAAACTCAGGATGTGGTTAAGGAAATTGATCAGGCATCACGAGAGATAGATAAGCTGAACAATCAACTCAAACAACAAGAGCGTTCGCGCGAGTTGACTGATATTGATAAACAGGCGATAGATGATGTGCTACCAGAGATTGAGCAGTTGGCGCGTGAGCAGGTAACCAAGGCTGTCACCGAAGAAAGCGTACCGTTAGCCGCAGAAAAACTGTCAAAGGCATTAGAGACGCAGCTGGAAAAACTGCAGCTAAATAATGATGAATTTAAGAAAGCCTTAGAACAAGAAATCAATGATGCCCTCAACAAGGATCTGAAAAAGCAACAGCCCGACTCGCAAACAGCGAGTATGCAGAGTAAGGAAATGATCGAACGGCGCAGTGCCGAGGAAATAAAGGAGGCCCGTGAGTCGATTAAAAAGGCCCTCGATAAACTGGAAACAGCAAACAAAAAACAAGAAGACTTGAAGCGCGACACTATCCGTGAAACGGCAAGTAAAGATGCACAAGATGAAATGGATATTCGCCAAGAGATAAAAGACGCCCAAGCAGATGCTTCGCAGGCATTGGATGAGGCCAGCGCAGTCACCTTAAAAAATGATAATGCGATTAAAAATGCTAAGAAAGACCTCGCCAATGATAAGGCTGTGAATAAGGCCAAGGAGGCGAGTACCTTCGTCAAACAGGAAATCGTTGAAGAAGCCAAAAAGGCAATGCAGGAAGTGAACGATGAATTGAATAAGAAAATTAATAAGCTGAAAGAGGTTGATAGTGGCTTGGCAAAAGAGCAGGAAGCCTTGGAAAAAATGGAGATAGCCAAGCTCGAGTTGGCAGAGTTATTGGGGACCGAGGCGAGCGAAGCATTGCAAGAAGAAATGAAAAAAGCAGGTGAGGAATTACTGAGCAAAGAAACTAGCAAGGATGTAAAATCGGCGACAGAAAAAACTAAAATCGATGATTCACTTGATGGGATGGAGATGCTCGAGTCTATGCAAGAGCTGAGCGAAGGTATGGCGGAGCTTGCTGGTGATGGGCGGATGATGGATGGCGCTGGTGAATTAATGGGCGAAATGGAAGCGGGCCTATTGGGACCAGGCCAAGGCCAGGGTGGTACGCTGCCGGGCAATGGTGGCCAACGTTTTCCTGGTGCAGTACGTGGCTACGGTCACTTTAATCGGGCACTCTATGAAGAGTTTGCCAAAGATATGCGTGACCGGCTTAACCCTAAAAAAGCCTATGAAGAACAGGAAGAGCAAGAGGGTCTCCATTCAACGACTGAAAAACGCGAAACAGAAGCCGTTGCCAGCATGGTGGTATTAAAAGGGCAGGGCGCTCAAGCTGAAGAGCCTGAAAAGAAAGTCGAACGCAAAGTTCCAGATCCGGAATTCCATACAGTAGCCTTTGGTGCCGCTGATTATGCCATTGACCCCATTACCATTGATGGCGACTTGAGTGACTGGGGCGAATTGCGCCATCCACAAAAACATAAATTCGATAAAGATGGATCCGCAATAGAAGGTATCGATGTCTATATGCGTTGGTCGCCACAAGGCCTCTATTTCTGTTATACAGTCAAAGATACACGTCCAATTAATAATAACGGTCCAGCTATGTGGCAGGTTACTGGGATGGAATTATTTGTCGATGTGCGGAACCGCCGTAAAGCAAACATGGAAGATAGCCCTACCGCACAGCAAATATTCTTTTGCCCATTTGGCTGGGCTAAAAACCCCAATATGACCTTTGGTGAAAGTGGACGTGGGCATCGTGGTTTAATGTGGTTTAAGGGTTATCCAGATTCTCAGGGATTACGCGGTAAATCAGCACATAAAATCATACCAGGTGGTTATCAAGTTGAGTGTTTAATTAAACGCACAAGCCTAGGTCATCCGATGTTGGCTCCCGGCATGTATATGGCGATTAATCATTCAGTGAATATAGGTGACTCAAATGAGACCCAGTGGTCAGCACCAAAGTCAGTACAGACTTGGAACAAACCGGATACATGGGGCGACGTACTGCTCTTGGGTTCTGATGCGCGAGTGAAGTTCAAGCATTTCGAGGACAACGATTTAGAATTAAAAGGCGTCTTACCCGGTGACCCAGTACGTGTAGAAATAACTGATCCCGATATGAACCTACTTGATATTAAAGCAGACCGCATCATGGCTACGGTTAAAGTAGATAAAACTGATACGCCAGTCATGCTTGTCCTCAAAGAAACCAAGGCCAATAGTGGTGTCTTTGCAGGGAGTTTTGCCACTCAATCTTACTTTATGCCGGCTAAGGCAAACACTTTAAATATTCGCGGCGGTGGCTCTATTATATTAAGTTACAATGATGCACGCTCTGGATACGGTGAAAAGAATCGTAAAATTACTGCCAAACTTGCCGTTGGTTGGCCGGTTACTGAATTAGGACAGTAAACAATTTCAATATGCACAAGCAAAGGATACGAATGCACAAACTAGTAAATACATTGGGCTTACTCTATGCGAGTTCAGCACTGTTTTATCTACAGGCAGAAGAGACTGTAAAAAAGGCTTCAGAAGTTCTCGCTGATCAGGACAAAGGCGACGGCGGCTTCTTTGACGCTGTTTTTGGTCCGGGCATGTGGCCATTATGGATTTGTTCTGTACTTTTAATCGCATTTATTTTTGAGCGCCACAAAGGACTCAAGCGTGATAAAATTATTGACCGCGAGATGGTAGATGCATTCACCAAACATGTGAGTCGTCACGACATGGATGCGGCACAGTCTGTTGCTAAGGCATCAGAAACCGTGGTTGGTAAGGCCTGGGCCCAAGGTGTCGAAGAATTTAAATTTGGTGGTGTTTCTATCCAAGAGGCATTAACCGATAAATCGTTATTGGCATTTAAGCCGCTCAAACGAAACCTGCAGGCTATCGCTACGCTAGGGGTTATTTCTCCGTTACTTGGCTTGCTTGGCACAGTTGCCGGTATGATTATTACCTTCCAGCAGATTGCTGCGACAGGTGGTGCAGACAAAACGGAATTAGCAGGTGGTATTTCCTTGGCACTGTTAACGACTTGTGGTGGTTTGATTGTTGCTATCCCTGCAATTGTTAGTGGACGCTTTTTTAATTCTCGACTCATCGGCTTAGCTGAAGAAGTAGAAGACGACATTCACCGTGTCAGCTATCGTTACAACGCTTACGAGGCAAGTGATGATTTCAAGATGGCCAAAGAGACAACTAAGAAGCAAATTGATGTTGCTGCCGAAGCAAAGGCTGACGAGGGGGCGACAGCATGAAAGGACTAACCGATCAACTTGGTGATAGTAGTGACCAAGCGGATTTAACGCCGATGATCGACTGTGTGTTTTTGCTGCTCTTGTTTTTTATTGTAACGACGACGTTTTCAGAAGAAACGAGTCTGTTTAAAATCGAACTGCCAAAGGCTGCACAGTCTGAAGTGCGTGAGGTAGAGCAAGCTATTCACATTGTCATTGAAGAAGGCGGTAAAATCGCCATTGGTAAAGATATTATCCCTGATAGTGCTCTCTATGAGGCGATTCGCTCACGTTACGAATCCGCAGCCGTCGATCAAAAGCCACTGATCATCGTCAAGGGCGACCACAATAGTCCCTACGAAAAAGCAGTGATGATCATGGATATTGCCATGGCAATTGGGGTGAAGGAAATTACGTGGGCAGTTGAAACAGAGTAGTACTGCTAGAATACTTAAGAATGAAGACCCCGTGTTTCCTAACGCGGGGTTTTTTGTGCCTATACATGTGCGTAGTGCTTGCGTTTTCTAAGAAGCATTAATTCTGCTGGTACACAGAAGGAAGCAGCCGCTTACGATCAATGACTGAATTTAATCTACGCTATACTATCAGTGAAAAAGAGTTCATGGAAGCCTATAACGCGCATTGGGTGGCGAATAAACAGTCATCTGCTTCAAGCATACGTTTAGGGCTGCTTGGAACGCTCGGTGGGATCGTGTATGCTATTAACTATGATATTTATGGAGTCTTTTTAACCGGCATCGGAATTTTGTTGGTGTTATTGCCGGCATTGCGACATTACCTGTATGCACGCAATTTTAGAGAGAACGAAAAGTTAAACGGAGAAGTGGACGCTAGCTTTGGCGAAGAAGACATACAGGTGCGTAAAAGCGGCGCAGAGAGCAAATTGAAATGGTCAATATTTATTAGGTATTTAGAGACTGAAAAATTCCTGTTGATCTACTATTCAGAAAAAGGATTTTCGATAATCCCTAAATCTGCACTCGGTGAAGAATGGCCAGCATTCGTTCAGTTTGCCAAAGAGAAAATAGACTAACTGATTGCCTTCTGTTTAAAGTTGTGACTCAAGAGCAGCAGGAGCTCGTAAAGAGCATCGTATTCTTCTGCTTTGATATTCCAATTAGGGCGATGGATCAGAATGTGTGCACCATGACATTCAATGCGTAGTGTTTTATGTGCTGCGATAGCATCTTGCACCGCATTTGTTAGCAGCACGCCAATTGTTTCGACAG
>CBDUFM010000024.1:0-11916 GCA_965366325.1 uncultured bacterium | reverse complement strand
TGAAATCTCAGTCAGGTCAGAACCCCACAAGTCACTGCGCTGCAGCAAGTCAGCAAGTGCTACCGCAAGATCTGCGCCTGCATCCACACTGGCCCAAAAATCAGCGATTTGCTGCAGACTCTCCGCATCATCTTGAATAGTATAGGTCTCGTCACCACGTTTACCAAGGTACGCTGTATCGACCCAGCTTCCGTGATAATGATGCAAAAAGGATGCAAAGGCCAGGCACAAGTGGGCTGGTAATGCAGCGCGTTGCTCAACGTAATCGCGTAGGGTTTTTAAAACACGATGCTGGACCTTACTGATGGAATTTAAACTAATACTTAAAAGCTGATGCTTCAAAAACGGATTGCGAAAGCGTTCGATAACGGAATCAACATAGTCTGACAATTCTTGTGCTGGCATAGCGATCGTAGGCACCACCTCTTCGCTTAATGTCGTTCTTAAAAATGCCAAAACACGCTCATCATTCATTGAATCTTCAACTGTCGTATTACCGAGGGCATAACTCAAAAACAACATCGAGCTGTGCGCACCGTTTAAGATTTTAACTTTCCGCTCACGATACTGTTGTAAGGAATCCGTGTAGACCACATTTAAACCAGCCTTGGCCAATGGGAAAACTTCCTCCAGCGATGGATCAGCATCGACAACCAAAACGTGATATGGCTCTGAGGCATTCAACAAGGCGTCTTCCTGTACCGCTCCCGCTTTCACTAAGGCTGCGGCCTCGTCTGCCGAAGGAGCTGCAACGATACGGTCCACCAAGGTATTCACAAAACGACACGCGCTATCCAACCATTGAACAAATGCCGCATCAAGCTGCCAATCTTCTGCATGCTGTTTGACAATGCCCTTTAATTGGTCGCCATTATCTGCAACTAATTCAAAGGGTAAAACCCACAGCCCCCCCAAGCCAGCCGTGAAACGCGTATAAAGCCACATACATAATTTTGCAGGGAAACTAGCTGGGCAAGTCGCTTCGGGCTTCTCACAGGACTCATAACGAATACCCGCTTCAGTCGAATTGGAAACAATGACCTCAATCTGTGGCTCAGATGCCAGCGCTAAATAATCCTGCCAAGCCTGATACGGATGTACCCATTTTTGGATACAGCTAATCGTCTGAGTTTGATTAACCACAGCACCCTTGTCGATACCACGTATAATATGCTGAAACACAGCGCCCTGCTGATCGTAAACGGACAAATCCCCACGCGGCGTTAATTTCACCATTGCCACAGAGCCCTGAAATAGTTGCTGTTTATTCATCTGTTCGATCATCCAGTCACAATACCCGCGCAGGAATACGCCGCCACCAAACTGAAGCACTTTTACAGGATAACTTGTATAATCAGCAATCGCATCTGCGGTAATCATTACGCAATAGGCTCCAAACCAAAGTCAAAGTAACGCGCAGCATTATTATAGCTAATATCCTTCACCATTTGACCGACCAAAGACATGTCCTGTGGGATGAGCCCACGTTCCATTTCATTGCCCAACATATTACACAAGATACGACGGAAATATTCATGACGGGTGTAAGATAAAAAGCTGCGACTATCGGTCAGCATGCCAACAAATCGGCTTAATAAACCAAGCTGCGATAATGCATTCATCTGCCGTTCCATGCCATCTTTTTGATCTAAGAACCACCAGCCGCTACCATACTGTATTTTACCTGGGAAAGTACCATCTTGGAAATTCCCAATCATGGTTGCATACAATTCATTATCCCGTGGATTCAAATTGTAGAGAATTGTTTTCGCCAAACGCGCATCGGCGTCTAAATTGCTTAGGAATTTTGACAGCGGTCGCCCTATTTCATAGTCACCAATCGAATCAAAACCCGTGTCAGGGCCTAAGGCCTGAAATAAACGCTGATTATTATTTCGCATCGCTCCGATGTGAAATTGCTGCACCCATGAGCGCGCATGATCCATCAGTCCAAATTCATGCAGTAAGGCCGATTTAAACTGCACGATCTGTTTTTCATTCAATGCCGTACCGCTGCGAACCTGCTTAAATACTGCCTTTAACTCAGCTTCCGTGTAATCATCTGCGTATAAGGTTTCCAAACCGTGATCTGATAAACGGCAGCCCTGCTCATGAAAGAAATCATGACGTTTTTGTAGGGCAGACATCAGTAATTCATAATTATCACTAATCTCAACACCGCTAACTTCTGCCAAACGATCAATATAGGCGTTATACACATCTACCTGCTCGACGGCCATGGCTTTGTCTGGACGCCACGTTGGAAGCACCTTCACGGTGAAAGATGTATCTGCTGCAATCGCTTGGTGATATTCTAAACTATCAATGGGATCATCAGTCGTACAAACAATATGCACCTTACTCTGAACCATTAATTGACGCGCACTGAAACCATCGCTCTTAATCTGCGCATTGCAGCCATCCCACACTGCATCTGCCGTGTCTGGCCCCAACAAACAATCCATGCCAAAATAACGCTTCAGCTCTAAATGGGTCCAGTGGTACAACGGGTTACGCAGCAGGCTCGGCACCGTCTGTGCCCATTGGTCAAATTTCTCACGCGGAGCCGCATCACCTGTGCAATAGCGTTCATCAATGCCATTAGTGCGCATAGCACGCCACTTATAATGGTCGCCACCTAACCACAGCTCGGCAAGATCTGCATAACGATGGTCCTTAGCAATCTCTGCGGGTGGTAAGTGACAATGGTAGTCGATAATCGGCATGTCTGCCGCAAAACCGTGGTACAATTCTTGAGCGAATTTGTTATCCAAGTGAAAGTTATCGTGTATAAACGCTGACATATAAGCACTCCGTGATGAGCGCTATTGTGTAATGGGTAGCGCATGGTCCAGCACTAATCCCCAGCCACAACTAACTAATGGGGCTGTTGCTCGTCACCGAAATAATTAATTTTGCCGTTTCGCAATCTGTTACTATGGTTTACGTCGATGGCGGCGCTCTGACTCGCGCTCGAGGGCAAAGGTGTCCTGCGCCACATCTTCAGGCTGCAACCACATTTGCATTATTTCGATGAGCGACTCAATTTTGATCGGTTTGGAAATGTAGTCATCCATACCGACCTCTAAGCAACGCTCTTTGTCACCCTTCATCGCATTAGCCGTCATCGCAATGATTGGGATGCGCTTCTTCTTCTTTTCATTTTCACGAATGGCCTTGGTTGTCGCATAACCATCCATGACAGGCATCTGGCAGTCCATCAGGATCAAATCAAAGAAATCCTCTTCAAGTTTCTGTAAAACCTGTTCACCGTTCTCTACTGCGACAGCCGTGTATCCGCAGCGTTCCAAGAGCCGTAAGGCCAACTTTTGATTAACCGGATTATCTTCAGCCAAAAGAATTTTATACTCTTCTTTAATATTTTGATCGAGCTTTACGTCAGCAATAAAATTAGTGCGCTTACGTTCCGCTGAGCTGCTCCGTCGCACAGCTTTAGCCAAGGTCTCATAGAGACGCGACTGTAATATTGGCTTAGAAACCAAAGCCGCTAAACCAATTTCCTGCTTCTGCATATGTTCACCCTGTGGGATCAACATAATACAAATGGTTTTTTCTAAGGCAGCGTGAGATTTCACCCTATTAACCAATGCATTACCACCGGAAGTCTCGATATTCATATCGACAAGCAAAATATCAAACGCATCATCATCGTCTTTAGCCGCTTGCAGGGCATTAAACGTTCCGCTGGCATCAATCGATTCAAAGGCGATACAGCCCCAATTGCGCAACAATTCACAGATATTGCCACGTACAAACGAATTAGACTCGGCGACAAGGACTCGCTTACCCTCTAGCTCCAGACACACATCCTGCTCTCGCAGAGTATCCTCTTGCTGCTTACCAAAGTTTGCATCAAACCAGAATATCGGCTTGCCCTCTTCCAAATGCACATCAATGGTACCATCCATTAATTCAAGCAATTGCTTAGTCACGCCATAAGCAAGCCCGTATTCCTTGAGCAGCTCAACATTATTGTCAGCTGTTTCGGTGATTGCGGTCAGCATATTGGAGACCTGACCAGCCTGTTTATGATCAGTATTCACTACAACCACATTGACTTTCACACGGTCATCAGTTTCCTCTTTAAGTGCGACACGCACAGAAATTTCACCGCCCTCACTGTGCTTCATCACCTCGCCAACGAGATTGATAACGATTTGCCGTAATCGAACAGGGTCACCATGTAATTGGTAAGGAACATTCATATTTACCATACAGGTACATTCGAGACCTTTATCATCGGCAAGGACACCAATAACCTCCATCGCATCTTCCATGCAGGTTCGCAAATCAAAATCGCGCTCTTCTAACTCAAGACTGCCGGCTTCCATTTTTGATAAAATTAGCACGTCATCAATAATATTGAGCAGTACATGTGCCGCACCATGAATCGACTTAGCGTATTCGCGCTCTTCGTTGGCCAGCTCAGAATCAAGTAACAAGGCCACCATGCCAATAATACTATTCATTGGCGTACGAATTTCATGGCTAATATTTGCCAGCATTTTATTTTTGGCATAACCTTCATGAATGGTTGTGGTTTGCTTAATCGTCTTCGGCTCGATAGCCCGATCCATCACCGACCGTACTGCCTGCGATTCTGCGGCTGCCACTGCACGCGAAGCGAGGAACCACACACTAAGCACTAAGGGCACGACAAACGACAATAAAATAACAAACCATGCAAAGAATTCTTTCTCGTCATCAACATTTTTATAGTGCGCATCAGTCAATAACTCGGAGACCTTTAAAATGCGTGCCTTATATAATTGACGCGCAGCGTTAAAGTCTGCACTAAGTAACATCTCGCGCGCTTCTGCGCTACGCGACGTGCTTAAGGAATCGATGATACTCGAAAAATAGGAACGCAGGACCGCCTGCTGATCGATCAGTTGGTCCACCTGCTCTTTGGGCACCGCATACTGTGCATGTAAAACAATTTGATCTAACAGGCGATCCCAGCCATTTATGTAATCCTCAACCACATTGCTGTGAGATATTTTTCTGTCATCAATAAATTGTAATTGCAGGTATTGCGCAATCGATTGTTCACGTAGCTGTAAGGTATTCAGTTCCTGCGCAGATCCGAGATCCTCATTCACCAAGCGATTATAGGAAGAAACAATATTATTGTACGCAAAAGCCAGCAACAAAATAACTAATTCTGTGACCACAATCGCCACCGCCAAATACGTCAACAAAGCTCGACCGCGTCGTTCAAGCCCCTCTGATTTTGTTGATCGTTTCAAGAATTGGTTAACTTGCACGGCAACCTTTATTTCGTTTAGTCAGTCTTGCGTTCAGCATCCGCTCAACTTTGGTTCAACTTCCGTTCAACTTCCGTTCAACTTCCGTTCAACTTCCGTTCAACTTCCGTTCACCTTCGGCACAACTTCGGCACAACTTCGGTTCAGCATCTGTACAATACCAGTATTGCACTACCAGCACATCACTGCCTTATCATCAACAGTATTTAAATGTATAAACACTCTACATGCAAATGCAAATATAGCTGTCTCCAATTAACCACGTAATTACCTGACCGTGTTAGCTTTAGCGACAATTTCTAAGCTGCAACAAGGCAGCCACCCGTTCGTATCCATACATGACCGGTAACACGACCACTATAGGAACAGTCAAGCCACCAGAGCCAACACAGCGCAAAGCCACGCACCGCTTCTGACTTGCCGCAGGGTCGCCATAAAACATGATCATTCTTCGGAGCTAGATTCATGCTGACAGCCAGTTTTATCTTTGCCAACGGCATCAACGAATCCATGGAACGTGCGATGTGGGCCCGTGGCGTCACCTCGTGGGAACTGTTCAAGAAGCACCGCGCTGAAGCCGCCGAAGCCATCGGTGAATCACGCAGCCTCAAGCTCCTCGAATCCATCCGTCAAGCAGAAGAAGCCCTCGTCAACAAGGACCACAACTGGTTTCGTCAGCACTGGCCAGTACGTGAAAGCTGGCGCCTGCTTAAGGGCTATTGCGACGATAGTGAAATTGCCTTTGTTGATATTGAAACAACGGGCCGCACACCCGGCTACGACCAGATCACCGTGATTGGCCTCTCCAACGGCGTGGACGAACGTGCCTTCGTCGCGGACCGCCCGCTGGCTGGTGATGAAAAGCTCAATGACTACATTGAAGCAATTAAGCAGTACAAGCTCATCATCACTTTTAACGGCGAAAGCTTTGACGTCCCATTTATTGAAAAATACTTCCGCGATAACAACTACCACCAAGAACAACCACATCTCGACCTTATTTGGCCCGCACGCTCCATTGGCCTGAGTGGCGGCCTGAAAGACATGGAAAAAGAAATCGGCATCGCTCGTGAAGGCTCCATTGCCAGCATGCGCGGTAATGAGGCAATCACCCTGTGGGGTCAATGGAAACAGAGCGGTGACCGTGCCGCCTACGATAGACTCGTCACCTACTGCAAGGCTGACTGCACCAACCTCAAACCATTTGCTGAACATATTTATCAGAAAAAATGGGATGAAGCTTACACCGCACACGCCAGTGACATCGATTTAGATGCCATCTCTGGCGAGCAACTGTCTCTGTTTTAAGCTGTTGAATAACTCATTTAATCAGGCGTGATGATATGGGTCATTGTTTAAAATACTGGCCGCGCGATACAATTGTTCGATTAAAAACACGTGCGCTAATTGATGCGGTAAAACCATATCACTTAAACGCATGCTGATATTCGCCTCGGCACGTGTTGCCTCGTCATGACCATATGATTCGCCAACAGCGAAGGCGATTGGACCGTGCTGCACTAACCATTGTTCAATGTTTTTCGCAAAAACCTCACTGCTCATACTTTTACCACGCTCATCCAAGAGCACGCGCCAACGTGCCTGACTTGGCCATAACGACTTACCCGACTTCGGACTCTGCTCGTGCACCGTTAATTTACCATAGCGCTGAAAACGTTTCAGATACTCATCTCGGAGAGCAAGTATCTGCGGGTCTTTTATTTTACCATTTTGAACGACCCAGATATTCACTTACGACGGCTCTTCTTCGGCATATAGCGCTCTAAGAATTCTTTTTTCCAAGCCTGAAAGCGTTGCTCTTCAATTGCCTGGCGCATGGCCGCCATTAATTCCTGATAGAAATGCAAATTATGGATGGTCATCAGCGTCTCAGCTAGCGTTTCATTTGCAAACAAGAGATGGCGCAAATAAGCGCGGCTATAATTATTTTTACAGGCATAACAGCTGCACTGCGTATCTATGGAGTAACGGTCTTTGCGAAATTTTTTATCCTGAATGCGCATTTTACCATCCCACGCAAACACCGTCCCCTCACGTGCATAACGCGTTGGAATCACACAATCAAACATATCCATACCACGCTCGACCGAAGACACTAAATCTTCCGGCAATCCCACACCCATTAAATAACGTGGCTTATGCACAGGCATTAATGGCGCCGTATGACCAACCACCTTTTCGAGTAACGGAAGCCCCTCACCGACAGAAACACCACCAATCGCATAACCTGGTAACTCGACACTGCACACCTGTTCAGCACTGCGTGTACGTAAATCCAATTCAACGCCGCCCTGAATAATACCAAATAAATGCTGATGCGCTGCCAACTCAACCTCAGCACAACGCTTTAACCATCGATAGGTGCGATCGACGCTCGCCGCTACATACGCATAAGGCGCCGGATATTCCACGCATTCATCAAAGGCCATAACAATATCCGCACCTAAACTGCGCTGCGTTGCCATGGATGATTCTGGCGTCAGAACCGTTGCCTCGCCATCCTCGCTAAAACGAAAAGTTACACCCTCTTCTGTGATACTTCGATCTGGCAAGGAAAAAACCTGAAAACCACCCGAATCAGTCAGGATAGTTTTATCCCAATGCATAAAAGCATGCAGGCCACCATGACGCTCAACCAAGGCCGTCCGTTGATGCAAACTCATATGATAGGTATTCGCTAGAACGATTTGGGTTCCGGTCTCGGCCACCTGCTCTGTTGTGACACTTTTCACTGCACCTTGAGTCCCAACCGCCATAAATGTCGGTGTCTCGATTACACCGTGCGCAGTTTCAAAACGAGCACGACGGGCATCACCATCGCGTGTAATAAGCTCAAACTTCAGGTCACCTTGGGTCATTGACTCAGCTTGAGCTGTTTCTGCTGGCTACAAGTACAGAGGACCTCGCGCTCAATCATATACCAAATCAAAACCCCCGCTAGAACAGCGAGGGTTTTGTCAGACGCGGCCAAGGCCAGCTGTCATTAAAATGTACTAAGCAACTGATACCTTAATCTTGTCAGCATCTTCCAAAGAAGCCAAAAGATCACTCATTTCATCAGGTACGGCAACCGCATTCAAAATACGATTGCGCGTCTGTAGCGCCGCCCATTTTTCAAACACGTGCGACTTGCTATGCGTGATCGAATGCTGGAATTCCTCTTCAAGCACTTCAGTCAACTCAACGATGGTTTTCTTATCAGCTTTTTTACCTGGCGCTTTAAAGCGAGACGTAGCAGGGTCTTTCTTCAGCATGGAACCTTCGCGTTCAGCCGCAGGCGCTGGGCTTGATGCCGCAGGCGCTGAACTTGGCGCAGCAGGTACTACTGGTGCAGCTGACGCTGTTGGAACTGGTGCTGCCGCTATACTTGGCTCCAACGCTGGCTCTGCCACCTCTGGCAATGCTTCGTTACCTACCTCGATGCGATCCGTATCTGCATCATCGTCTGCAAATACATCCTCTTCGAGATCAAAGTTATCTACCGGTGCAGGAACTGAAATCTGTGGTTCAGGATCAACGGCTGCAGCAATTTCTGGCTCCGCAATTGGCTCTGGCTCAACGATTGGCTCTGGCTCTGGCAGACCAACCTCTGGGATCAGGCTTTCATTGAGTACCACTTCAGGAACTGGCTCCTCAAGCACATCATCGAGTTCCAACTCAGGTTCCAACGACGGTGCATCAGCAATCGGATCACCGAGATCCATAACCGGCTCGTCATCAATCTGTGCCGCCACTTGGTCATCATGTAACTCAAGGTCATCATCATCTAAAGAAATTTCATCATCATGCGAAGTAATAGAGGGCTCAATAAAGTCCTCATCAAAATCATCGTCAAAATCTTCCTGCTCAACGGAGAACGACTCTATAATTGCTGGCTGCACAACATCATCATCGAGAATGTCATCAATATCCTCAATGTCGGCAATATCCTCAATATCCTCAATATCCTCAATATCCTCAATATCTGCGATATCTTCAATGTCAGCAATATCGTCAATATCGGCGATTTCATCAGTACCATCATCAAGCACATCACCAATTTCAGGGATAGCCAAATCAGTAGCGGATGCGGCATCACTAGCCTTGGTTAACATTTGCGTGACGCGTTGAGGCTCAAGGTCTTGAGAAATTTGCATTTCATTATTCGAAACTTCAACATCACCGCCATAATACCGCGCAATCCCTTGATCGATTTCACTGCGCGTTGCAACAACCTTTTTCACATCCAAGCCAGTACTGGATTCAATCACGCGAATGGCTTCTGTATCTAACGGGTTCACCATCGCGAGATTCAAAATACCACCGAGTTTATCGACTGGCAAAACACTAAAACGTTTTGCGTCTGCGGCAGAAATCGTGTCTAAGGCCTTTTTACGAATATCGTATTTGTCGACTTTTAAATGGGGCACCCAGCACTCTTGCGTCAGTGCATTCACCAAATCGTCTTCAGAATAAAATTCCATCTGTGCACCAACAACATCAATTGGCAAATCCTGTGCCTCAGCACGCTGGCGCATCTGGTCAGCCTGCTCTTCACTAATAAGGCTGACTTTGTTTAATAGGAAATCGATAAGTGCTTGGTCACCACTGCGCGAAATACCTTCTTCGGCTACAGCGGCGCTTTTACCAATAACACCAGAGCTCTTGCTGCTTGCACTTGAATCGAGGACAATTTCATCTGAAGTCTGCGTTACTTCAGCGTCATTGAGATTCTCAATACCGGGCGCATCAAAACTGCTATTATCGAGCACGCTATCATCACCAGATTCCAAATCGAGCGGCTTGCTGCTCGATTTCTCTGCCTTGGCGCTAGCGGGAACATTTATCTTACGTGAAGTCCGGCGCGTATTTGCGGCGTTATTTTTGCCCTGGGTTGGTGCAGCAATCCGACGACTCATACGGTTCGTCTTTTTCTTGCCGCCTTCCTCGCCATCGCCACCTTTACCACCCTTACGGTGTGATTTAGTCTTTTTATCTTTACCACCAAAAAAACCCATACGAACTCCTTACGACGCAGTTTCTTCATCCTAAGGGCAAAGACGCCACTACCAGCACAAGAAAAGGTGCATGGAATTGCTGTTATTCTTGCGTATCACACTCAAGGGACATGACTTAAGTCAGCTAGGGCCACACAGCCCTACCATGCCCTTAGGTGTCTAAAGCAGCTCGTGGGCTCAAGCTACATGTGCCAAGCGGCTTTACTGGACAGTTTCAGCATTTCAGGGACCAGTAATGTATCACACTCAAGGGACCGCTTAATCTGCAAGCGATCATGCAAGAGAGCCGTTCCTATCTATAGTCCAGTAAAGACGTTGCCCAGATATTTGTCATAGCAACATCACAGCGACACATTGACGACAGAACAGGAGACGGTTCATGGCCGTTTTAAACTTTGATATCAAATCTGTGAATCTTCCAAGTGGTGAAGAATCCAAAGCGGTGTTTTTAAGTGGCAGCATTGATGCGAGCACAAATCAAACATTTGAAGGCCGCTTAGCAGATATCCTATCTGCGGGCACCAATAAAGTGCTACTGGTTCTGACTAATGTAAAATACATTAACTCAACCGGCCTCGGCACGATTGTTAAATGTGTAGATAATTTCCGTGAACAAGATGGCGACATTAAATTAGTCGGCGTTCCTACAAAAGTGATCGCGCTCTTTGAAATGCTCGGCCTGCTCGCGCTGTTCGAAACGCACGAGACTATTGAGCAAGCCGTTGCAAGCTTTGGCAGTAGCGACAAACCCGAAGCGGCCGAAGATGATGTTAGCAAAGCCGAATTCCCCCTCCAATTTAAACACCCAAGCACTGGCATGGGCCTCAACGTAAACCGCCCAGGTCGCTTTAAAGATCCACGCAGTGGCGATTACTTTAGCGTCGATGCTAAGGGCACGATTGAATTTTATGAAATGCATAAAGTTAAAATCGTTGAAATCAAAATTCCATGCGACACCGCTTTTTCACCAGGTCTCATGGCCATGGCAAAAGCACTTGCAGAAAGCATGGGCCTTAACGAAGACGCGGTTGCATCTGCAGAACGCAGCGTTGATGAAGCCTGTAGCATTATCGGTAAAAATAACGTTGAATCCGGTGACACCTGCAACGTCCTCATGGTTGCCAACAAAGAAAAATTACAAATCGGTTTCGTTAGCAGTTCTGATGCATTAAATCTCAGCGAAAACGATCCGTGCCTCCTCGCACTACAACAGTCCATGGATGAAGTGAAGCACCAGGTTCTGCCCAACAAGGGCTACCTCCTCACCATGTCTAAACAAAGCTAGACCCGACACACACTCTCAAAGAACGGCGCTGTGAAGACACAGCGCCGTTTTTTTATGCTCATCCAGATAACACAGAAACCAACGCCAATGCCCGACCACCACCAAATTTTGGAATGGATGCAACTAGCCCTCCAAGAGGCTGCTAAAGCAGCAGATGAAGGCGAAGTCCCCGTCGGCGCAGTGGTCGTCCACCAGAACCGCATCATAGGCCGTGGTCGCAATGCCTGCGAACGACTCCAAGACCCTACTGCCCATGCAGAAATGCTCGCCATCACGGCTGCCGCCGACACGCTCGGCACCTGGCGCCTAGAAGACTGCGAGCTCT
>CBDUFM010000023.1:0-11948 GCA_965366325.1 uncultured bacterium | reverse complement strand
TCGGCACAGGTTTGGTGGTCTTTGTTTCTGCGGCTGTTCCAGTTGAGGCATTGTTTTTAATCAGGCGGTTTTTGGCTATAGCGGCCTCTTTATAGGACCACGGTAATACCTGAGCAAGTTGCCATTGTTGGTCGTTGTTGATGAGTTGGGCACCACAAAAAGCACAGCTGGTATCGGTGAAATTTTGTTGTGGGGCGCCGCAACCTGAGCAGTGACTAGAGGAGATAGCATGGTCAACATTGCTGCGCGCGTTTTTTGCGCGGCTAAAGACGTAATAGGAGGTTCGTGGGCTAATGCGTTTCAGTTTTTTAATCGCCATTTTTGGTCCGGCGCTAAAAGAGCTAGCGTTCCAGCGCACTTCAATCAGACACAGGTCTTTGTCACTATCCGCTTCACCTGGGTCTATGCCGAGTACTTCTACGGAGCCAATGGCGCAATCGCCGAGGTACACATGTTCTTGCTTAATGTTGGGTAGAGATTGCTTGGCCGCATCAATAAAATATTCAGTGGCCACACTGCTCATGATGTCTGTTGAGCCTAGGCGCTCCGAAGCCATGTGCCGGTAAAAAGCAACGCTGCAACGGTCTTCCACGTGCTGCAATGAAAAGTCTGGGTCTTTTGCACGGATTGCTTGAATTCCAGGCAAATCAATACTGCGTTTATTCCATTCAGAAACCTGCGTAATTTCAGAGAGTACCCAGTCATAGCTACCGCTGCGGAGGACAGCTTGGCAGTAGGTACATTCGGCGTGCATATTAATTTCAAGTGCCGCGCCACAATTGGGGCAATTGCCTTCAATTAATCCAGCTGTGCTGAGGCTGCTGGTTCCTTGGCGACGAATCAGCGTCCAGCATTCAGTGTAATCTTGGATATGGCCATGGGTGGCTTCGCGTTCATCAATGTGGGTGCGAACATCTTTAATCCGCGCCTGTAGACGCAGTGTGACGGACTGAAACGGTCCCTCATTATTAACATCGATGATACAGGGTTTTTCCCACGAGACGATATGCACATGATCTCGCACCTGCATCGCTTTTTGTTCATCAATTTGCAGGCTGAAGCGTTCATAGATGCCGTCGCTGACAAAAGCGCGAATGGTTTCAAGTTTGTGCGCGCACCAGGCGTTTTGAATTTCTCTAAACGCGTGTTCGATGCGCGGGTAAAACACATCCAGTTTAAAGGCACGGTCTGTCTTACGAATCTGTTCGAGTATTTTGGGGTCGTCTTTTTGAGTATGTCGTTTGGCTCGGCGTAGGGTGTTGCGTCGATAGGAATTATTAGATTTTATCGATGTCCAATAGAAGAGAAAGCCAATGCCGAGGACCAGGGGAATGCCAATTAAGGGGTAATTGATGCACAAGAGGACGAGGTAATAAATGAGAATCCCTAGACCTTCGCCATCGCTACTACTGCTACTGCCTCCAGAATAACCTCCGCCACCGGAGAAGCCGCCGCCGCCGCCACCACCACCAGAATAGCCGCCACCGCCACCGGCGACTGCCCAGGCAAGTGACGTAAGAGTGCATAAAAGTAAGAAGAAGAGGAATCTAAGCATGGAGCTAAATCTAGCTCGCTTTTGCCTACTGGCTAGGCATCTCTAGGATGGGGATTGCGAATCCGCGTCAATTTTATCAGTTATCCGCTGGATTAAGGCGGTGCTGTCACGGAGGCTGTTTATTTCCGCACTGTCCATAAATGTGCTGAGGGTGTTTTTCTGTTCATCGGAGAGTCGCAGAATGATGGGATACGCTACCGCTTGTGGGAAATCTTTCTCGAATTCGTCTTTGTGTAAGAAACGCATCTCTGCGAGATTGGATTGCTTAAAGCTGGCCCATTCATCGCGCTCTTTAAAAGTGCCATGGGTCAAGGTGCACAAATTGCATTGATAGGTTTTTGGGCTAATCAGTTTATGCGCGATATCTAATGCGCTGTTTATTTTTCCGCTGTTGGCATTATAGACGAAGAGGAGTTTCATATTATGTCTGTCTACGTTGTTCTTGCGGGCTGTGTTTGAAATATTTTTTATAAACCCGTGAGAAATAATTGGGATTTTGAATGCCGACGCTTTTGGCGATGTCACTGATCCGACGTTCACTGTTACGCAGGAGATCTTGGGCTAATTGGAGGCGGCGCTGTAAAACAAAGTGCATCGGGCTGCAGCCGAAACAGCGTTGAAAATAACGTGTTAAGGTACTAACCGACATCGCAGCCTGGGTGCAGAGGGTCGCCAGAGTAATCGTTTGCCCGATTTGCGCATCGATATAACGCAGGACGCCTTCCAATTGTAATAAGGCTTCATGTTGATGTGAGCTGTTTTGCCCGTGTTTGCGCGATAGTTCAATTAATAATAAATCGAGGCGTAGTTTGAGACTTTGTATATAGCCAGATTCTTGTAGCTCCATTTCTCGGCGCATCTCAGCGATCAATTCTTCGAGACGTACGATGCTCTCATCTTGTAATTGCAGATGGCTGCTGAAATCGTGTTGTGAACGCATCAGCGGTTCAAGTGTAATAAAAGCATTAAAGCCAGGGATGCTGCGTAATTGATTGCGCTCACACCATGACGCATCAATGCAAATATTGGATAACTGTAATGTATCACAGTCCGCATAGCCATGGCGCATCTGTGGTGGAATGGCAAAGACATCACCGCGTTGAATCGGCCACGCTGCATCGCTGAGCAAGTGGGTGCCGTGGCCACCGGTGATCAGGACCAACTCAACATGTGCGTGTTCGTGGAGGGGGAGGTCCTCCTGTGGGTCCATGAATACGAGTGCAACAGGGCTGCCCTGTCTGCGCAGGCTGAGCTTTGGGTGATTAGGCTGTTTGGGGCGTTCGCTCGTACTCATGATAAGATTATGCTATATAATAGCAGAATTAGACAACAAAATACTCACAGATCTGTTATACTTGATATTCTGGAGACGACGAATGACTGATCTGCGCGCTATATCCCTACGTTGTGAGAGTTTAGAGAACCCCGTTGGTGTTGATGAAGCGCAGCCGCGCTTCTCGTGGATTATGGAAGTGGGCGCAGAGGTTTTTGGCGCGCGCCAATCAGCCTACCAGATTCAGGTTTACGAAGCTGGGCAGATCATTTGGGACAGCGAGAAGCAGGCTTCAGACCGCAGTCATCATATTCGTTATGCGGGCCCTGCACTTAAGGCGCTGACGGCGTACACGTGGAAAGTCCGGATCTGGGATAATAACGATGTGCACAGTGCATGGTCGCAAGCAGCGTCTTTCCATATGGCGGTATTTAAAGACCACCAATGGCAGGCGGATTGGATTCGTTATCCGCTGCAGGTTTTATTACCGGCTAGTTATATGCGTCGTTCCTTTTCTATTAGCAAGGAGATTAAACAGGCGTATTTAATTATGACGGCCAAGGGTGTTTTCGATCCCTATATAAATGGTAAACGCATTTGCGATGATTATTTATCACCCGGTTGGACGGATTATTTTAAGCGTCAGCATTATCGTTTGTACGATGTAAAAGAACACCTCAGTCAAGGCGAGCAGCATCTTGGTGCTATTTTAGCCGAGGGCTGGTACAATGGACAAGTTGGTAACCATAAACCAAATATTTATGGCGCTGAAAATTATTTATTAGCTGAATTGCATATCACCTATGCAGATGGTAGCAGCGATTGCATCGTAACGGATGAGCACTGGGAAACGGCGAAATCGGATTATCTACAAGCAAGTATTATGCATGGCGAGCATCTTGATGCGCGTTTAGCAATAGATGGCTGGTGCACGGGTAGTAAAGAAGGTAATTGGAAAGGGGTGAAGGTTGCAGATTTTACGGATGCTGCGGAGCGTGGCTGGGACCGTGATACCTGGCATAAATTATCTACAAATTTGTGCGCGCATCCCGGCGTGCCGATTCGCGTCCTTTCAGAGCATCCGGCACAATCGGTGCACGAGTCGGTACCCGGCGCATTCATTTATGATTTTGGTCAGAATTTAGCCGGCGTCGTGCGTTTGCAGTTAAACCTTCCTGCTGGTACCTGTCTGCGTTTACGCCACGCAGAAATGATTACCCCAGAAGGCGAGATGTATGTCGAGAATTTACGTTCAGCACAGGCAACCGATATCTATGTGTGCAAGGGCGGCGGTGAGGTTTTCGAACCACGTTTTACCTTTCATGGTTTTCAGTATGTTGAAATATCGGGGATTCCATCTGCGTTAGCATTAAATGATGTCGTGGCCCTAGCCTTGGGTTCAGATACCCCAGACGCAGGCGAATTTTCTTGCTCAAACCCAATGCTGAATCAATTGCAATCCAATATTCGTTGGACCCAGCGCGCAAACTTTATCGAAGTGCCAACTGATTGCCCACAACGTGATGAACGCCTCGGTTGGACTGGTGACGCGCAGGTATTTGTGTCGACTGCCTGCGCCAATGCGGACGTCGAATCGTTCTTCCGTAAATGGCTTAACGATATGATGGATAGCCAGCGCGAGGATGGAACCATACCAAATGTTATTCCAGCCACACCAATGGGTGGCAACGCAGACGCTGCGTGGGGTGACGCGATTACGGTCTGTCCAACGGATTTATACACGGCCTATGGCGACCCTGAATTATTGACGCAGTGGTACCCACGGATGAAAGCCTTCTGTGATTACTACAAAAAGGCAGTGCGTGAAGATGGCACGCGCGGCGGCCCACATTGCTTTGGCGATTGGTTAGCCTTGGATGTTGAGGATTTTACAATCTGTCAAGGTGGGACACCGAAGGATTTAGTGCAAACAGCATTTAATAATTGGTCCTGCACCTTAACCGCGCGCGCCGCACGTTACGCCGGTGACGAGGCGGGAGCGCTGGAGCTAGATAAACAAGCAGCCGACGCAGCAGCAGCATTTAACAAAGTTTATTTTGACGAAAACGGTAAGAGTCACTGCGATACGCAGACTTCGTATGTCTTAGCGCTGTCCTTTGATTTATTACCAGAAGAAAAACGCGCAGCAGCGGCCTCGCACTTAGCGGCAAATATCAAGGCCAATAATAATCACCTAACCACAGGTTTTGTTGGCGTCAGTTATCTCCTGCCATGCCTCGCGCGCTTTGGTCAATTAGATTTAGCCTACGTGCTCCTAGAAAATAAAACCTTCCCAAGCTGGGGTTACTCCATCGAAAATGGCGCTACCACGATTTGGGAACGTTGGAACGGCTGGGTCAAAGACGTTGGTCCCGGCGATGCCAATATGAATTCGTATAGTCATTACGCTTACGGCTCGGTCGGCGCATTTATGTACGGCACGGTTGCAGGCCTCAAACCAATTGAACCCGGCTATAAAAAAGCACTGATCGCACCACGCCCCGGTGGCTCCTTAACGCAGGCAGCATACGCACACGACAGCATCATTGGTAAATGGCAGGTTACATGGACGAAAACAGACGCCGCATTTAATTGCGCATTTACGATTCCCGCAAATGCATCAGCGTCGGTGCACTTGCCCATCGATTCCATAGAGAGTTGTCAGGTAAACGGCACCGCGCTAGCTGAGCACCCCGGTATCAGTGATCTACGCTTAGAAAATGACGGTATTCATTTTGAGGCAGTGGCAGGGACCTACGCTTGTCAACAAAAAGCAGCGCTGGGGGTCTAGGGTTTCCCCCTGGGTCCGCAGGCGTCCCGCCTGCATGCAGAGTGCTCGTATGAACCGATGCTGGTTAAGGGTGTATATGTCTAGTTTCTCTTCGTTTAGCCAGATTTTATGCTGGGATACAAAAATAGATCCTTGATTTTGGTCAGCACGATCGATTTGTTAGGTATGATAAGCATTAGATAATTTTCCACCATGACCTAGAAGGTAGATTTTATTGAATTTGATAATTGAAATTTTCACATAATGTAAAATTGAGTACTCCATCCTGAAATAGTGATTGTAATCGTTTTATTTTTTCAATTGGTTTATGATTTGCAATCCTTACTAGCTGATGAGTATACTTTTCAATATTGTCATCACAGTAAACCATTGAGCTAAAAAGAGTCTCGGTCTTTGTAGAATTAACAATTAAATCAGCGTTCAAGACATACATTATCTGTGCCCAGTCAGCTTCTATGATAACATTATAGCAATCATTTGAAAAAACGGCTTTGAAGTAATATGATTCATCTGCATATTTCCTTGTTATTTCTTTAATTATTTGCCAAGACATGGAGTACCTAACGCCAAAGGTCAGCCAAGCCGCGCGGAGCGGGGCTTGGCTTTATGAAACGTATTGTTGGGTTGTGATTTAATAATCATTGTTCTGATTCCCATTTTTTTCTGCGAGGATTTTCGCCCCTCCATTCATGCCCGCAATTTAAACATTGTTCGGCGATTGGTGTTTGCGCCAAACCACCACATTTACCGCACCGTTCGAAATGAATCGATTCCCTATTCGAATCAAGAGCAATCATAGCCATAGTCATCATAAACGTTTCTTTATTCTCGCACACCCTATCACTATTCACATATTTTTTATAAAGATCTGGGTTATCCCTTTCGACACTCCGCAAAAGCATTTTTCGACTAGAATCATTGTTACCAGACATTTGCATTGCCTTCAACAACAGACCCGATTGAGATGGCAATAAATTATAATAGTTACGCCAAATATAATCGCATTCCTCGTTATCAATCCCGAACACTTTGTCAGTCATCAGTCAACCCAACAGTATAAATATAGGGAAACCCTATATCCTATAGAGATTCCCGTGAAAGTGAGCCTGTTTTCGGTAGGATTGCCCACAGACTCGTATATCTTTTTCCCTCTATCCATTTACTTTTCCCTCTATCCAGGGAGTTTGTTCCCTATATCCATGGATATAGGGAAACCCTGTATCCTTTTCGTTCTCTGCTTGACTCACTTGACCTTTTTGCATACAGCAGGTGCTGATCGGGATCTCATAGGGGGCCTTCGTAAACCGCTGCCTCTACGCTCCTTGTACGCATGTACTGCGACTATGTACACGTCATGGATACCATTCCTTGTTAGGATGGCGGTGCCTGCTAGGTCTCCTGCGGTGGAGGGGGTACAGTTTTTAAGTGCGAAGATCCAAGCCAAGCCCAGCGATACAGGCATCGGCATGTGTCATGGCCAGTAAATGTCCAGTGCCGGGAATGCCGCGTATATGCTTTGGGCAGGGTGCACTTATTGTGTGTCCATTAGATATTAGATTTTTAGCTGTGAATCAACCCAAAATAACCAGGGTTAATCACAGGTTTATTTGGATACTTTTAAGAGCAGGAGACTTTCGATAGTCTCAACGCTAATATTCATGTGGTGCTGCCTGGTGTCCCATGGTTACAACACCTAGTTCGGCAATTTATTTTATCCTTTTGCTAATCACGATTTAACACCTCTACCATTAGATTCACATCAACAGAGTCGGCACCAGTATACAAGTGGACATATACGTTACCTGGATCCCAAGGCCCGACCTCAATGGTGATTTTGCCATCAACTTTGTATTTCGTCTCATCAGTTAACATCGGGAACTTACGCTCATTTATCAACAATTGGTGTTCCGTTTCATTCAACATTAACAGCGAGCACTCGCCGCCATTCGTTTCCAATGACACCCTGATTTTTCGTCTAAATGTTATAGGTATTTTCCGCCAAAACCCTGAGTCAGATGTAATCTTCTCATTTTCTTCTATTGAATACAGATGCCCCTTAAAATGGCGATTATACTCAATCCCAATCCCGACAAAAACCATCAGGGTAAATAAAACACGAAGGATCCATTTCACGGTCATGTATTGTATTCCACATCCAAGATGCGCACAGCCGAACGCCCAAGGTCTGCCAAACCGCGCGAAGCGAGGCCTCGCGTCATGAAACGGATTGTTAGGCGATCCATAATAATAATTCTATAACCATATTATTCATTATCCAATGCCGAGCCTCTTCCGAAGAGTTCTCTCCCTTTGAGAATATTATCGGACCTCTAAATCTTAAGAAGTCACGGCTCTCGATTTCCTTTAATCCCTTTGGGAACCTGTAATATATGGGATTTGACCAATAGTCTACCGCCACACCATCTTCAATATACAAAGTATCCTGATTTATAAATCCCTCTTCTAATAGCATATCAATTAGTCCAGGATTTTCCTTATCACCAGTATATGATATAGTATAATCATTCGCCGGATCCGGATATTTGTTATATTTATCGAAATACCGCTGGACGGCCTCATCCAGATAGCTGATCGAATTCGCAGTACGGGGAACACTGTCATCATGTATATGACCCGGAGACATAAGATAAACAAAAATAGTGATAAATAAAGGTATGCCTAATAATATCCATAATGGAATAGGGTTGGAAATTTCATCTTCTAAACTCATATATCTGCCTTAGCCAATCCCGTTGTAGGATAAAACATGCGAACATACCCACGACATTAGATCGCCTAACGCCCATGATCATTGGAGCCGTGCTTTTTGCAGCTCCACGTCATGAATCGGATTTTTGCGTTGTATGAATTAATCATCACTTTATATAATCCACACACTAAGGCATTTTTGATATTTTATTAAGTAATTCATAATTGCTCTCAATACTCAGATCAATAATATTATCTTTAAAAAAGACCAGGTTTCCATACTGCTCTTTGGTAATATACCCCATGATAGTAGTGGCAGTGTGTAGCATCTTTATGTCAATTACTGGTATCAATCCAGTTTTGGAAAAACCTTCATATGAATCTAAACAAACTTGCTCAGTATTATCCTTATGGTAATCGCGACCCATCAGACGTTCTATGATTGGCTTCCATTTCTCTGTGTAGGTATTTAGGTCGGCCTTGTTGTTAATATCATTAGAGTTAAATATTGGTATCAATAAAAGTATTGCCAAAATCCCAATAGACGTAATTAGTCTTTTTGTTTTCTTCTTTTCTTTCGACATTCCCGTTTCCATGCTATTCATTCCCTGTAATTTGTAATCTGCAGTCAACCCAACGCACCAGAACAGCGGGGCCGCGCGGAGCAAGGCTCCGCATTTTGAAACGCATTGTTGGGCATCTGTTATAATTGTCCATCAAACCATTCCACAATCTGTTTCATAATTGTTTCTTCCTGTTCGTAGGTGCCTTCACACAAGACATTATATAATACAATAATTTCCTTGTCACTGTGTTCTTTAACCCATTCATTAATTATTGGTTCTGAAATATTCATGATAGGACCCGGTCGGCCATGTCCAAACGATTTTGCAACACCAAATATATTCCTACCTGTGCCAGCGGTGCTAGTCCAATCATGCGTTAAATCATATTCATCATTATTTTGTATAAACCGTTCTAATTCGCTTTCATTATACCATTCGTCAGAGTGAATACCAATTATCCAACTTGTATGCCCTTTTCGCGATCCCGTATTTTCACAGATATACGCGTGAACAGTTGAGACATTGATAGCCATCGAAAGTGAAATTATAATTATTATCGAAAATATAATTCCCAATACCACCAAGAGATTACGCATAAATTAGTATGCCCAACGCCCATGATCATTGGAGCCACGCCTTTTGTGTCTCCAAGTTATGAATCGGATTGTTGGGTGAGTTTTATTTACGTTTGACATCCTCAACCTCCAAAAAATTCATCGGGCGCTAAGTCACCATCTTCAACATCAAACCAAATATCCCGTTTCACATCAGGTGATAATTCAGAATTTGCAAATTCTCTCATTACTGGGTCCGATATATAACTCTTGAGAGCCTCCAATACTAGGCTATTGCCCTCTGGCGTTAACATTGCTACTTCATCCGGCAATGAGTAGTTATCATCTGCGTTCATAATCGATTTTTCTACCACCTCGCGAATTTCCTCCCTTACAGCAGTATCACCCAATTCGCTGTGTAATTCATATATTGCATCAAGCTCTTTAAGCATCTTAATAGTTGCATCAAATATTTCGTGTTTCATTTTTTCTCCATTTGTTTAGCAACGACGATTGGTCCACCCAACGCCAAAGGTCAGCCAAGCCGCGCGGAGCGTGGCTTGGCGTTATGAAACGAATTGTTGGGCAGCTCAATAATAATTGGCTTTGTGATTTCGTCAGAGAGTTCAAGTATTTGCCCCCATTCTTCTTTTAGCATCCTCATCGCAGATTCTACATCATCACAGTCATCAATTAGGTGATCCAATTGGTATGCCAATTCAACGTAATAATTTGATAAGTCCTCGCCAGCACAACAAGATACCAACCATTTCATAAAGCCATACAATGATTGTTCATTTTCAGCATCAACATATATAGCACGAAAAGCAAATGTTTCGATATATGATAGATCGATTGGTCTAGGTATAGAATCGTCAGATATTTTTAATAATGCCTCGGGACCTTTGGTTGATAATGCAATGTATCCGTATTCCGGATCATTTTGACTTTCGATGATTGAATCAGCCCATTTTATAACATCAGCATCAGTCCAAATACCCTTTCGCCATAATCCAAGAACGATTGAAATAGGATGCATTAGTCTGCCTAACGCTACAGATCACCAGTGCCGTCAGGCATCTGGTGAATTTCCTTGTTAGGTGATTCTTTCGATATATTTTGAAGCATAGTTTTAGTTAATTTGATAGGACTTTGCATGTGGTGAATTGCTCGTAGAAAAATACCATCCATTAACATTAGCTCTGTCTTGCCGTCTCCGATAAATATTGCCTTGCCGTTGTGACGATATGGTCTATTTCCAGTCTGATCAGCTCTGCTGGTCTCTTTATTAGTAGCAACTCTGACAAGCAGGCCTTCTTTCCTGCATTTTTCTAAAAACGATTCAACATTAAAACCAATGCATACCTGCTTTCTTCCAAATAAAATGTCAAATTTCGTTTCATTAGGAATATTCAAGTTAAATACCGGCACTGCCAGTGGATGCGACATTGCGTCAAGCAAGGTTGCCCTTGGGCACTCCGGAGTTCCACCACAATTATCAAACCATCCATTGAAAATTATATGACCAGCAGCTTTCATAGGGTGATCAGAGTAACAACCTAAAAATACACAGTCATCAATAACCCTTATAGACCAACCCTTTATGTCTGCTTCCTCAACTGCAGATACAAGTTCCCCTTCCCATGAATCGATAATAAACAAGTCATCGGGAATCATAATTTTCTCATCTGAATCCGGGTCCGTCGATTCCCCTTTTGACATTACCTCACTAACATGCGACATTCGTTGCGCCTGACGCAACATACGTCCCATTTGTTTCAAAGACTCAACACCTTCCTGGCGAGCAAATTGATATAAGGCCATATCGCAACCCGTGTTAAGATGATTTTTCATAAAATCACCGATTATTCTATTTTTTTCGCCTTCCTTCACCTCAACAATTCCAAATTTTCCCGTGCCATCAAGCGTTAATAAGTCACCTATCTGAACAAATGACGTGAGATCTGAGATCAAGGCTATGCTACCTGGATTATTTTCCATGTAATTAGACGATGCAAAAACGACAGATTCGAAGTTGCTATTTTTTATATCAGGCTGTCTATGCCCCTTATACAAACGACGTGCATAACAAAGTTGATCGCCCAATAATTGCCAGGCAATTGCATCACAAATTCCACGAAAAAGGACCTCGTGTGAGTCCGTAATATCATCCCCAGATGATAAATGTTCTACAATTATTCTTTGTGCATCCGCCATTCCCTCATGAGATGATGCCAAGAAACGGTGCCTTAATTCTTCATTTTCCTTAAGATTATCGGGAGCACCTATTTCATCCCACATTGCCTTTGATCCACAACAGGCCAATTCATACAAATTACGTGACATTGGCTCTAATTCAGGCCGCAATGTTGTTGGCCTTAGTGATTCTACTGGATCATACCTGGCCTTCTTTTTCCTTTTTCTCGGCATATCAGCTAAATCACCTAACAGTATAGATATAGGGAAACCCTATATCCTATAGAGATTCCCGTGAAAGTGA
>CBDUFM010000022.1:0-12028 GCA_965366325.1 uncultured bacterium | reverse complement strand
GTCCAGGATGCTGCCTTTACGGTGCAAGTGCCGCATATCATTCCAGACGCAGCAGCAATGGATTTTAATCCTGTTATTGCGTACATGGGGGATCATTTTCAAAAGCCGCAGGCATTTAGTGCTGATGTCATAGTCGAAGTTGATTCAGTGCTTGGAGAGAAGCTCGCAGTTCTCAACGAACATAAGAGTCAATTTTATGAATGGATGCCGCATCTATCTGGCTATGATGTAGCCGTGCCAGCGTCCGAAGAGCAGCGTCGTGAATGGCTATTAGCATTTTATGGTGAGCAACTGCGTTACTCAACAAACACATTTACCGATGCACTGCAGCGTTACTACCCTGAGCGTGCATCATCAATCACCTATACAGAAGCCTTTGAGGGCTGTGAATATGGAAGTCCATTAACCCAAACACAAATCGATCGCTTTTTTGGCGATTTCTTATAAGGAAGAGAATATGCAAATCGGCATATGTTCATTTAGTTTTCACCGTCTACTTGCCGCCGGTAAGCAAGACATTTTTCAATTCATTAAAGACAGCAAAGCGCTTGGCTGCACACAGCTTGATCCGTGGTGTGCGCATTTAGCACCGTTGCGTGATGGCGACAATATTTTGCATGCTGGTCACAACCCAAATGCCGCATCACTGGAAGCTGGTGAAGATGCTTATATCGATCAGGTAAAAGCAGCAGCGGAAGAAGCAGGTTTGCCATTTGGTATTATTGCTGTGGATGGTGCACATATTTATGACGAAGATCCTGCAGTGCGCGATCATCACCGCAAATTAGCCTACCGCTGGATTGATATCGCGGGAAAATTAGGTGCAGAATATGCACGTATTGATGCCGGTGGTCCAGCGGATATGCCAGATGATGTTTTTGCTATTATTAAAGAAGGCTACGATGACATTATTGCCTATGGCAAGGAACGTGGGGTTAAGATTTTAACCGAAAACCACTTCGGACCGTCTTTGCACCCCGAGCAAGTTGTGCGGCTGATTGAGGGCATCGATGGCCTAGGCCTCTTGTTTGATACCAATAACTGGGCCGAAGGAAAACAGGTGCAGGCATGGGAAATGTGTGCGAAATATGCAACTGCCACGCACGTGAAAACATTCACCTTTGACGAAAACGGTGACGAGCCAGATGTGGATCTGAGCTATGCATTTAAATTACTCAAAGAAGCTGGGTTCAATGGTTGTTGGGGTGTCGAAAGTGTCCCTAAAGATGGCGATGAAATGGCAGCGGCAGAAAAAACCATCGCCATGATTAAGAAATACGCGGCTTAACGGTCTTTATTTTATACACACTTATAATGAGAAGCTGGGACGCAACAGGACAACCAGTAACTGCAACGAGAAGATGATGAAAAGAGAATTACTATGAGACCAGCCATGCATTCATGGAGCTTCCGTAATAAATTTAAGGAAGACCCCAACTTCACTATTGAGCAGGCGCTCGATATAACCGCCGATTTAGGCTTTAGCGCCATAGAAATTATGTGCGGTAAGGCCAATTGTGGCTTTGATAACTTTGCGTCTGATGACATCGATTATTTAAAGGGGGTCATGGACTATGCCGCTAAGAAAAATATCGATGTCCTCAGTTTGGCCACCTACAATGATTTCGCTTACACACCAGATGAAGAATGGCGTTTAGCGAACATCGCTTACATAAAACATTGGTTGCCCTTGGCTGGTGCATTATCTGTGCCTAATATCCGGATGCTAACCGGCTATTACCAAGAGGGCGGTGATCGCAAAGCGTTGGAAGAGATGACTGTTGCCGGCATTAAGGAGTGTATTCCTTACGCAGAAAAGGCTGGAGTTAAGATGGCGATTGAAAACCACAACTCGCTTTTCTTTGAAGCAGACGAGTTGTTGGCATTAATCGATGATTTGGGCAGCGACTGTTTAACGACTTGTCCTGATCCAAGTAATTGGAAAGCAAAAGAGTTTTTCAGTGATGAGCGAACGGAAGAAGATCGTGAACATGTATTAGCAAGCGCTGCTAAATTAATAACCAAGGCAACACAGTCACATTTGAAAATCAAGGGTGTTGAGAACGGTAAGCTCATGGGCTGGGGTGATGACCTTGATCGCCTCGTTGGTAGCTACCATGCAGCAGGTTATGACGGTGCCTTGGCATTTGAGTCCATTGCCGATGGCGATTTATTGGAACCACTGGCAGAAGCGCGTGAAATAGTCGAGGCGTCTATTCAACGCGTTTGCGCATAAATAAAAACATTATAAAGGATTATATACATGGCTAAGAAGAATAAAACAATACGTGCGGCGGTACTAGGCTGCGGCAATATCAGCCCATCTCACTTTAAGAGTTACAAGGCGCTTGGTGTTGAGCTCGTTGCTGTCTGCGATGTCGATCAGGCCAAGGCTGAAGGTCGCAAGGAGGAATATGGTACTGAGCAGACTGAAGTGTTTACCGATCATAAAAAATTATTGAAGCGCGATGACATCGACTTCGTAACAGTTGCGACACCAGTGTCCTACCACGCGCCGTTGACTATTGATGCCTTGCGTGCAGGCAAACATGTAGCTTGTGAAAAACCAAGTACATTATCAATAACTGAGAATAAGAAAATCATTAAAGAATGGAAGAAGGCGAAGAAAGAAGTCCTCTTTTTTAGTTCGCGACAACGCTGGGGTAATTCAAGTCTAGCGCGTGAATATATCCGCAATGGCGATCTCGGTGACATTTATAAGGTTGACGTGACGTATTACCGTCGTCGCGGACGCCCTGGTATTGATATCCTGCAAGATGCACCGTGGTTTGTGAGCGCTAAGCATGCAGGTGGTGGTGTGATCATGGATATGGGTCAGTACTTTATGGATAATGTTATGGATCTGGTCGGTTGGCCAACGGTCAACGCTGTGTCGGCGACGACCTTCCGTGGTTTCCCACATAATTTACCCAAAGGTACTGTCTTTGATGTGGAAGAGCACTGTAATATTTTAGCAAGAACGAAAGAAAACTGCACCTTGACCTTTGATATGGCTTGGATTGCAAACCATTCTGCGCAAAGCCGTATTACCATTTTAGGGACCAAGGGTGGTATCAGCATGACCGATGAAAAACCATTCACGTATTTCTGCGATAAGGGCGGTCCATGGCAGTGGATGAATCATACGCCTGAGTGGAAAGATACTACGAGTGGCAATGATCATATTTATCAAAACCTATGCGATAAAATTCGCGGTAAAAAAGCAATTATTGGCACTAACCCAGAGCAGGCCTTGGCAATAACTGAATTAACGCAGGCAGCCTTGCAATCGGCTGCTGAAAACCGTGAAATTAAAATTAGTCAATTAAAGGGATCGTAAATGAAGGAACTCGGTGTTGGAATATTAGGAGCTGGTGGCATCGCGGCGTTGAGCCATTTGCCAGAAATAGCAGACGTGGATGGATTGCGTGTTGTCAATATGGCCGGACGCAAAGAAAAGCGGCTTAAATTGCTTCAGGAAAAGTTTAATGTTCCGCGCTATTGCACCAATTGGGAGGAGCTCCTCGAGGATCCTGAGGTCGATGCGGTTGTTATTGCTTTGCCACATCCATTGCATGCAGAGGCGGCTTTAAAAGCCTTTGCAGCTGGTAAGCATGTCTTGATGACTAAGCCATTGTGCGCAACAATGTCTGAGGCAAACCAATTGGTAGAGGCTTGTGAGGCTCACCCAGAACTCTGCGTATTCATCCGTCCCGATTTTGGTTCAGTTGATTATGCGATTCGTGATCACATAGCGACTGGTAAAATCGGGAAGGTATCGGGTGGCCATGCGCGCTACAGCCATGGCGGACCAGAGATTTATTATGCAGGTGTGGCAAATTTCTTTGGTGAAGAAGTTGATAAAGATAATTTATGGTTTTTTAATGAGGGCGAAGCCAGTGTCGGGGCCTTGTTCGATATGGGTGTCTACTGTGTGAGTAAAATTGTAGGCATCATGGGTCGCGCGAAACGGGTAATGGCTCATTTAAGCACCATTGATAAGCAGACCAAGCTTGACGATACAGCGACATTAATGATTGAATTTGAAAATGGTGCATTGGGCACCGCTGAAACATCATGGTGTGATCCGGCGCGTACAGGCTTTATGCATATTCATGGAACCAAAGGGAAGCTCTGGAGTCCTGGTAGTTCAGGTAATACCTTGGAGTTGATTGAGCCGAGTTCTTTTACTGATGAAAATGCGCAGCAGTTAACGACACCGATTAATCTTGGTCCTGGCGAAAATCAACACGCTGAGTGGCTTCGGTGTATTCGTGATGGGATTCAGCCACAATTGTCTAATATTTGGTTCTCACGGCATGTTACAGAAATTTTATTGGCAGCCCAAGAATCACATGCAAACGGATGCTGGGTTGATGTGCATAGTAACCCAGAGCCACAATAAATGAATAAGGAAGATAAAATGACGTTACGTGTAGGTATAATCGGATTGACACATGATCACATCTGGGGGCATATCCAGCCATTACAGGATCACCCTGATGTGGAATTGCTTGCTGCAGCTGATCCGCATGCGGAGCTTTTAGAAAAACTCCAAGCAGTGCACCCGTGTCAGATCTACGCAAACTACACAGAGATGTTGCAAAATGAGCAGCTCGATGCTGTTTATGTTTTTGCAGATAATAAAAATGCTGCCACTGCAGCAACGGCCGCATTGCATGCTGGTTTGCATGTCATGATTGAAAAACCGATGGCGGTATCAGCACAAGCGGCGCAGGACATGTATGCAGCAACGCAGCAACACAATAAACGTCTCATGATTAATTGGCCAACAATGTGGTGGCCGCATCTGCAGCAGGCGATTGCCTTAGCCAAGGATGGTCTTATCGGAGATCTGTGGCAGGTGCGTTATCGTGCTGCACATAGTGGCCCACGTGGTGAAGGCTGTAGTGCGCACTTTTGTGAATGGCTTTACGATAAAGAATTAAATGGTGCTGGTGCGTTCATGGATTATTGCTGTTATGGCAGTATTCTGAGTCAGGTCATGCTCGGTAGTCCGCAAGCAGTAACCGGCATTAGTGCGCAGATAGATCCAGGTTTGCCAGTGGAAGACAATGGCGTTTTAATGTTGCATTATCCCAAGGCGCTAGCGGTTGCTGAGGCGAGCTGGTCGCAGATAGGCAAAATAACCGCTTACACGACGACGTTTTATGGCAGCACAGGATTGCTCTTAATGGATCAGCACCGAGAAGATGCCTTGATTCACGCAACGAAGGAAAATGGTGCTGGTGTGGCTTTGGAAATCCCAGCGCTTCCTGCGCATTTGCAAAATGCGACCAATCATTTTGTGCATGGAATTCAAAGCGGTGAGCGATTTCACGATTTGGTCGAAGCCGACGTTAACGTAGCGGCACAGCAATCTTTATCGCGTGGCCTAGAATCTGCGGCTAAGCAACAGCGTTTAGATATGTAGCCTAACTAAGCGCTAGCTATGCTGCACAGATTTGCACTATAGTGTGCATGACAAACGATGCGATTGAGGCGACCAAGTACTGGCTCGCGGAAGTAGTAATAGGCCTTAATTTTTGCCCATTTGCCCGTGAGGTGGTCGATAGTGGTGCCATTCGTTTTTTAAACTGCACGGCACAGACACATCAGGACATTGTTGATGAGTTGATGAAGGAAATCGATTTTTTGGAAGAGAACGAGTCGCTTGCTACTAGTCTTGTGATCTTGAGTCACGCCTGTAACGATTTTTATGAATTTTTGGATGTAGTGGATACCTGTAACGAAGAATTGATGGCTGCGGGATGCGAGGGTGTTTATCAACTAGCGCACTTTCACCCCGATTATTGTTTTGCTGGTGAAGATCCTGAAGATGCGTCACATTTCACGAACCGCTCGCCATACCCAGTATTACATATTTTACGCGAAGCGGTCATTGATGATGCTCTTGAGCATTATGTGAATCCAGAGGCCATTCCTGAACGGAATGTCGAAGTAGCTCGTAAGCAGGGAGCGGATTATTTTCATACGATAATGGCAAACGCACGTAAATGAGTAGATCGAGCGAGTCATTTTTTCGATATATATGTATGATTGTATTATATAAGCAATGTTGTTGCAGTGGCTTAGATAAGAATTGCCTGTTTGAAATGCTGCACGTATAATGGGACTCAGCGCTTTGTCACGAGGAATTTTGTTGCAGTAGGTGCAACTTGACAGGGGTGGGTATAAGTAAATTAAATAGGACTTAGTTACATTGGAGTAGAATATTCTAGTATGACAATTGAATCAGTAATAGATGTAGAACGCAGGTTGGTATTAACGTATACCACGGGACGAGTCGATGATGCTGACTTGGTAAAACATGAAATGTGGATCGGAGAGCAAAGTGGTTTTGAGCCAAGTTTTTCTCAATTGGCCGATGCGCGTGGTGTTACGGAAAACCTTGTTACACCGGCAGGTTTAATTTCTATTGCCAACATCACTCCATTTGCTGCAACGGCACGGCGTTGCTATGTGGTGTCCAGCGAATTATCTAAGGGATTCTCGAACCTCTTTGGCTTTCGTTCCTCGGAGAGTCCAGAGTATTTTATGATTACTGAAGACATTAAAGCAGCTGAGGCGTGGATAGATTCCTTCTCATAAATTGAACATATGCATGTTGTTCAAAACAGACTGCCTGTGTTTAGACTAGATGTTGGTTCCAATGCTGTGGTGGTATGTGATCTGTGCGGCATTGATTCATGGTGCTGATAATCACTAGCGAGCTTATGCACGAATGGTATGCTCCAATAAATGGGGTGCTGTTATGTTTGCGTATCTACAAGTAATCTGCTTAGCAATAGTAAGCATTGCTGCTCTTACGCTGCCATTAGAAAGTGCTGAGATGGAAATACGAATTGCTAAATTTAAAGGTGATCGCGGTGGGGCATTTAGCTTCACCTTTGATGATGGCTGGGCTCATCAGGTTGAAAATGCGGTGGAAGCTTTAGACCCTTTGGATTTAAAAGGGACGTTCTTTTTTATGCCCTTGGCGATGGAGGCGTCACCCAAGAGTCATGCAACGTGGAAACGAAGCCGCGAGCTACAAGCCAATGGACATGAAATCGGAACACATGCCAAGGTAGCACCCAAGTTGCACGAGTGTAGCGCTGAAGAATTAGAGAACATCATTAATAAGGGCCACGCGCTAATCGAAAGCAAGACTGGCCATGCGCCAATTAGTTTTGCGCTGCCTGGTGGCTCCCAATTGACTGATGCAGTGCGAGATGTGATTTATCAGCGGCATGCCTTTGTCCGTAAGCCCAATACTTATCCAGATGAAGCTGAAGTAGTTGCCTATGGTAGTGTTGGAAAGCGAAAATGGAAATCAGAGAATGAGCAGGCTAAGATACAAGCGACCATTAAAAACGGCAAATGGCGTATCGCAGTTATTCATGCCATTGTTAAAGGGTATGCGCCTTTTCCAAATAAGGCAGTCTTTCGTCAGCATTGTGAATGGATTAAACAACAAGAAGACGATCTTTGGATTGCACCGATGGGTGTAGTGGGGCGCTATGTTCAGGCGCGTAAGCTAGCCAAGCTGCAGCTGCATACGCAAAGCAAGAATTCTTGTAGTTTCACATTAAGGGTACCAGAAGAGCTACGCGCGCAGCTTACTGAGCCATTAACCATTGTTGTACCGATTGAAGGGCGTGTGGTTGAGGCAGAGGCGAAAACGGAGCGTGCAACACTGCCAGTACAGATAAAGGATCAGCACATTTTGCTAGATGTCCCAGTGCAGTCAGGAATGCTTACATTAACGTGGAAATAAGATTGAGAACCACTTGTTTAATTGCCGTTGCTTAGCTTGCTTAAAAGATACATGTATGCGCTTTTTCCGTTTAAAATATAAACTATTTGATTCTCATTTAGAGAAATCGCCGCTGTTTGCGCGTATGCGCAGCAATTGAGTGCCTGTCTGAAATAGACAGCGCAGAAAACAGAGATAGATTCTTTGATCAATACCACGACAACAAAGGGTCTTTTATGAGCACTGTTAAAAATGTTCTGTTTATCACATCAGATGAAATGCGCTATGATGCACCATCACTCAACGGTAATCCTGACTGCAAGACTCCACATTTGGAAGCGTTAGGTAAGCGTGGCGTTGTCTTTGACCGTCACTTTACCGTGCATGGTAAATGTGTGCCCAGTCGTATCGCGATGCAGACGGGGCGCTACGCGCACACAGACGCAATTCGTACTGTGAACAAAGAGAACTTATTGCCTAAGGGTGATCCAAACTTAATGGAACATCTCAAGACTAAGGGCTTTGAAACGGCGGTATTTGGTCTTAATCATGTCTGGGATGATGAGTGGTTTTACGGCGGCAATGAAAAATCTGGCGGTGCTGTTGATTATCACAGCTTCACGACTGGTTATTTTGATGAATTGGCGTCGCGTAAAATCCCTGTTCCTGAGCGCCAATCGCCAGTGCCGGCCTGTGCCGAAGAATTAGCGGCTATTGATTACAGTGGTTGCAAAGAGGGTTTTGTAGAAGGCTTTAGTGACATGAACCGCGCAGATCAGGCGGTGAAATATTTAAAAGAAGTAAGGGATAAGTCTAAGCCGTTTTACTGCCATGTAAATTTATCGAAACCACACCCGCCTTATTGTATTCATGAGCCTTATTATTCGATGTATGACCGTGATGCGATTAAGGCCTATCCACATGATTTACCAGAGAATGCGACCTTGCACCTGCGCAAGCAGCGCGAACTTCGCTTGGGCAATGATATTAGCGAAGCGGCGTTACGAGAATTACAGGCTGTTTATTACGGTAGCGTTACCTATATTGATGATTGCATCGCACGTATTATGGCAGCAATGGATGACGAGGATTTATTTAAAGAAACGCTGATCATTTTCTGTGCTGATCATGGCGACTTCGCAAGCCAGTATGGTATTAATGAAAAATGGGACACGGCGATGCAGGACTGTATTTTGCATGTGCCATTTATTTTGGCTGCACCTGGCTTGCCGGCTGGCACCCGTATCGATAGTTTAACTGAGCACGTTGATATACCTGAAACCGTGCTAGAGCTCTTAAAAATTGATGGTGATGTGCGCTGGAATTGGCATGGACGCAGTTTGCTGCGTGCGATTGAGGGTGAGCGCAAAGATGCTGTGTTTGGCGATGGCGGGCATGAGGCACCGATGCGCGTTCGCTTTAGTCGACCTGCTTATGATGCGAAAGAAAGAAACGGCGTGAAGGTAAAATCAACCGGTGGCAAGCAATTGGTCTATAGTGAATGTCCAGATGCGATGGCTCGCGTTAAAATGGTGCGCACCGAAGAATGGAAGTTAGCAATCCGCGAAACCGGCGGGAATGAATTATTTAATGTCAAGAATGATCCCGATGAGATGCACAATCTCTACGGTGATCCACAGTATAATGACATCGTGATGCAACTACAATTGCGTATGGTTGAATGGTGTTTGCAAACCGACACCGACCGCCCTTTTCAGGAAAATGTGGGTGCTTAGTTAGTCCTTGCGCTGTCTGCACACGAATCAGTAAAATGCGCTGGCGATAATATCGTCGGCGCATTGTTCTAGGACGCCACAGTCGCGCGCAAAATGCAAGACCGTATAACGATCACGAATGTCAGCGGCAAAACACAGGGCGGTTTTCATTAATGCGCGACTGATGCCGTAGGCCTCTGGGTTACAGGCGACGCCGGCACTGGCTAGAGCGCGACGAATTTCGTCGTGTGGTTTGAGGTAGGGGTCAAGTTTAGTCCACAGAGCATTCCATTGACTGGTGATTTCGCCGATGCGTTGCTTTGCTTCTTCGTCGCTTTTAATTTGTGCAGTCGCAGTAGGGGCAACGATGTCCCATAATTGTCCATGTGCATGCTTTAATTCATTCTCTGAATAAAGGCGTGCCTGTAGGGTCTTTGGATCGAGGTCGCGTAGGTATTCATATAAACGACTGGTGAGTAAGGTGCCCAATGCCACTTGAAGCCCATGTAAATCTGGGCAGCGTTGTTCTGCGTAAGCGGTCATATCGAGGTAGTGGCTGATTAAATGTTCGCCACCGCTAGCCGGGGCACTTGAGCCAGCCAAGGCCATGGAATAGCCACTGAGAATAATCGCATGCATTAATTCCGTGCATGCTTTGCGCTCACGTTGTTTAATTTGTTCGGCGATACGTACACACTGATCAATTGCGGCGCCCGATATGTTTCCCGGCAAATCACTAAAGTCTTCACCGCGAATGAGTGAGGCGAGCTTCCAGTCACTAACGCTCACAAATTTGCTAAGCAAATCGGCGTAACCACTTTGTAAAAGTTCGAGCGGTGCGTTTTGTAAAATTTCTGGATCACTAATCACCACGACTGGTGGGGTGCAGGGGACGGTGCTCTTGAGATCGTTAACCAGAAGTGCGGCGATTCCGCTGCTGTAACCATTCATACTTGGTGCAGTGGCTAGTGATATGTACGGGATGTCTAATTGAAAAGCGGCTAATTTACAGATGTCATTCACGGTGCCGCTGCCAACGGCAATAATACCATCAAAACCAGCGGCTTGTTGGCAGAGATCTTTGACGTAGCTGTCGTGCGGCGTTAAATGAGCATAGGGTTGCATCTTTTCTAAAGCGATGGAGGTCGTGATTACATCGAGATTTACCATGTCTTTGATAAAGGCTTCGCTTCTATCGGCATCATAAACAGCACAGATCTTGGCAGCTCCGTCATGAGTTTGTGGCCAACATGTTTGTGCCCAGTTGAGCACGCGGTGCCTAGCGTTAGCGCCAATGTCGACGGTGCGTGTGCTTATACCTGCGCCAGCATGACTACTGTTGTTTAAAAATGCAATTAATTCCTCATGTGTCAAAGTTTTGATGGCATGTTCAATCGCTTCCTTACTGTGCTCGCGTTGAGGTTTTTTGCACACATAACTGAGAATGTCTGGGCGATTTGTGATGATACCATGAATGGGGAATTGTAGGTAGTGGCGCATTTCTTCGGCTTTATCAATGGTCCACACCAGGCATTGGATGTTGCCAAAATGTTCCTCAAAGAAAAATTCGTCACAAACAATAGATTTAACCGGAGAGATGAAATTGATATCGATTTCATCAGCGACAGCCCGACATGCGCGTAGATGGCTAGCGAGATCTTGGTCACCATGTGGGCCACCAATGAGTAGGCCCACTGGATAGGGGCATTGTAGTTTGCGTAAATTTAATAAGGCTTCACTATTAAAGCTTTTTATAATGACTTGATCATCAATATTGTATTGGGACAGTGCTGCTAAGAGCTCCTCTTCAAAACCGCTCTCTTTTAATTCGATATCAAGGCCAATTTTTCCGGCGCATAATGTGAGAAATTGATCAAGAGTCAGCAAATTTGTCGGCGAGTGGCTTTGCAATTCAGCGAAGCTCAGTTCGGCAAGCGCATGACCGTTGATGTCTGCGTCATGAAAGCAGACAATGCTACCATCGCCGCAACGGCGTAAATCAGTTTCAATGTAATCACAGCCAAGGGCTATGGCGTGGGTGAAGGCGGCCGCATCATTGTCACTGTTAACAATGCCAGATGCGCCACGATGGGCTATAATCAAAAGATCGTCATGTTGCATATCTGAGATCGTAGCTGCTGTTGCGTTAGGCGATAGGTGTTTCGATTAGAGAAACCTTGAGCAGAGCAGATGACTAGGCGCTAGCTGTGTTGCTGAGAGCCTCTTGGCCTACGCCATATAGCAGAGCGTCCTGCCCATGAATTTTCACAGTCACGAATCTGAGTGGGAGCGTTGTCGGCAACGTCTAGAGAAATACTTGGTGACTAGATGAAGTGATGTATCTAAGCAACTGTTGGCAAGCGGCTTAGATGGCCGTCACAGCACAGCCCTTATCTCGTTAACAGAACATATTCGCCCGCTGGCAGTGGGTGTCGCATGAGAGGAGTTTGTGCATGTTTAAACTGATTACCCACCTGACACTCGCTGCACTGGTGTTAATTTGCCTATCAGCGGGCTTGGTTGCTGCTGATGGAGCGACTGAAGTTAGCACAGC
>CBDUFM010000021.1:0-12121 GCA_965366325.1 uncultured bacterium | reverse complement strand
AGGGTGCAGACTTCTTTGGATTCAATAAGCATTGCAAAGCATTCTTTAGATGAAGAGATGAGGCCCACTTTGTTGTCATAAATATGCATCGAGGCAATGTCTTCGAGTGGTGCATGGGGGAGAAAGCGCAGCCGGCGACGGTATTCCTTGCCCGGTTTCATGTTGTTCATTTCCGTTTCGCTGCGGCGAATACGGATGGCGTTGGCCCAGAGGCCCTTTTCAATGCGGCGGTCGATGAAGTCTTCGAGAAAGCGCTCGCCTAAAATCTTGGTAATCTCAGTCGCATCACTGACATACCAGTACTCGCCCGATTGACATTCGAGGAGGTCTTCGGTGATGCGTCGAATGCCATCAACACCTTCATAGTAGCGTAGCTGCGGCTTTTGCGTGTTGCGATTAAAAATTTGCTGCAGATCTGGCAGTACCTTGCGTACGTGCTGGTCGATTTTCTTAGGGATCTCAAGGAGAACGCGCGGGTCCTCAGCCTGGAAAAATTGGCGTTTTCCTTGCACATTGCAGGTGATAAAGCCTCTTTGGACCAAATTATTGAGCATATCGTAGACAGAAGGCCGCTTGAAGCCGGTGCGTTTGGCTAGATCCGATGCCTTGGCTTGGCCGAGCTCTAAGAGGGCTAAGTACAGCGTTACCTGCTTTTCTGAGAGGCCCAATTCGTGAAGGTTGTCGGTTTCCATGCTAGCTCCTGTCGACATATTTCGACAATTGAGACGATTGGAACCGGAAAAGGTTTCCAGCTAATTTGGTGCGCCTGACACCGTGGCTGCTGCAGCACCGCTGCTAGCGTTTGCCTGAAGCTGCCACGGCCTTGGTTTTGAAATGGGCAGATTGTAAATTGATAGGAAACCGCTACGTTTTTGTATCCATGTCCAGCATCGACAAAAACCTACAAGTGCGCATCCACAAGCTGATGGAAGACGGATCCAAGCTCCTTGGCTTGCGCTTGGTCTTTCATGACCGCCTGTGGCGCAGTGGTCTTTGTCATGAATGGCGTCACCACAGCCAAAAATCCTGCACCAAGAACATGGCCAAGGATCAAACCGAAACCTGTTTTAGTTACTGTATGCAGGAAGTGCACCGCGAATTAGTGGATACCCCCGAAGGGCGTATTCAAACCTGTCCTTGGGGTTTGACTGAAATTGCTGTCCCAGTGTATATGGGTGGTGTATTTGCCGGCATCATTTATGCCGGTCCGTGTTGGTTCGGCGATGGTAAGCCACCGCATGATGATGCGATCGTGCCACCATCTATGCAATGGTTGGAAGAACGTCAAACCATGGTTGGCGCTATTGCCGCACAACTGGGCAATTTATTAAAGGGCCTGCCCTTTTATACACCGAGCGATCGCCGTCAGCGCATCCTCGATTATTTGGCCGCCCATTTAGAACAAAAGCTCAGTATTAATGATCTGGCCGTAGAGCTGGATCTGTCTCCGTCACGTGCAGGACATGTAATTAAAGACCTTTTTGAAATGACTTTTCCACAGTTGTTGAAATCAGTGCGATTACAAGAAGCCGCTCATTTATTAACCAGTACCGATAGACCCATAGCCGACATCAGCAAACAAGTTGGCTTTACTCAGCAAAATTATTTCTCAAACCAATTTATGCATATGTTTGAATTAAGCCCGCGTGACTATCGTAAACAGTTTATATCGAGTATTTAGTCTGTAGAAGATTAGCGGCGTGCTATGAAAACCTATTTACTTGTTTGTTCGCTTATACTTATTTCTGCAACCGCGATGGCTGTGGAAATGCGTGGGCCACAGTTTAAGTGGCATAGTCATGATCACGTTAGTGTGAGTATCTATGCAAATATGCAGGTGCAGATGGGTCTTATCTACGGTATCAAGGGTCAAGCAGTAGAAGAGTGGAAAGACATCAACAACTCGCATGCAACCCAGCATCATTTTAATCTACGTGAGTTGAAGCCAGATACAGATTATCAATATATCATTAAAGGCGCTAATGATAATGAGCGTGTATATAATTTTCGCAGTTCAAAACAGGTCGAAGAACAAACGGTTTTTTGTGCTTACGGGCAATCGCGGAATCAAGACATTGCCACAGTCACTCATCGCCAATTGATAAATCGCATCGCATTAGAAAAGCCAGACTTTATCGTGCATACCGGCAATATGTTGAATGGTGGTCAGCGCGGTAATCCGTCCTTATTTGGTCGCGATTGGACACAAAACTTTTTCACGCCATTAGCGCCCTTACTTAACCATTTGCCATTTTATATAGTTCCCGGCCAGCATGACCTGAGCTATCAAAATGGTGCAGAAAGCATGCACACCGTATTCCCCAAATTAAAACGCTTTACCATTCAAGTCGAGCGTCGTGGATTATTAGGTCTAGCTATTATCACCCTACCGCATCGTTTATCGGAATGGAAACAGCGCAGAGAAGAAATTGAATTAGCGCTGCAAGGTTTAGACGGTGCTCGTTGGCGTGTGCTGTGCATGCATGTGCCGCCTTATGCGTCTGGCATGCGTGATTGGATAAGTGATGACGGCTATGGGCTCTGGGAATTATTGCAGCGCTATCGTGTGGACCTAGTCCTCAGTGGTCGTCAGCCGCAGTACCAGCGCAGCGTGCCGATACATCTCAATAAAAATGTCGAACATGCAATTACCGTTATCAATACCGGATTGGGGATGCATCCGCTTACTGTTAATGATGCGTATATTGCGGCAAAGAATGATCGCCTTGCGCATTATGTACGGGTTAGCTGTGATAAACAGTTTCTGCGCGTTCAGGCCAAGGATGTGCAAGGCCGTATCTTGGATAACTACACCGTCGATAGGCATCGCTTTGACCTTATTTTAGATCAAGCGCAGTTATTGCCGAGAGACGACCTGTGATTTTTTCTGTAAAACTTGCTGGATCAGTGCTGCGCCAATCATGAGTGCCATTAAAACAACGCTGTAAGCCGCCGCTCGTGCGATGCCACTTTGCATGAGCTGATACATGTAAACGGAAATTGGCGTATTGCTCGGTTTGTAAATCATAATCGAGGTAACGAATTCACCGAGACAGGTGACGTAGACTAATATACACGCAGCCATACAAGCTGGCCACATATGCGGTAATAAAATGGAAAAGAATCGGCGCGTAGGTCGTGCACCTAAGCTGCGCGCAGCCTCATCCAATGACGGGTCCGCAGATTCGAGTGCGCCCAGTAGCGGCTGATAGGCCAAGGGTAAACAACGTACACAATAAGCTAAGGGCAGCAGCCATACGGCATGGTCTAAAATAAATCCAAGTGTTTGTGGTGTGGGAACAGAGAACGCGCTTTTTAAACTAAAGGCAATGACCGTACCGGGTAAAGCGAGTGGCAGCATCATACAAACATTAATGCTGCGTTGCCATTGCTTGCCGGGTAGATTGCCACGAGCAACCACTGCAGCGGCGAGTAAGCACCAGAGTAGACAAGCAACGAGGGCAATGAGCGAAAAGTAAGCAGAATTCATAAATGGCGCTAATGACGAACGCTGAGAAAAAATAGCAACAAAATTGTCGTTGGTAAAAACACTAGGCAGGAGGCCGCTGTCCCATGCGCTGTAATCACAGCAGGCGATGATACTAATATATATTTGTGGTAAGAGCATGCTAAAGCTAAGCAGCGCGGCACAGCATAAAGCAGGGTATTTAAAGCGTCGTTCTACGGGTTTTAATTGGTGTTGAATGGCCCCACGACGGGCATGTCCACGTTCTTGCCAGCGCTGGGCGATAATTAAAAAGCTCACGCAAATGACGGCACCGAGGACGCTGAGCGCAGCGCCAAGTCCCAGCTGCGGTTCCTGACCCAGACCTTCAGCGAAGGTGACTTCATAAATAAGCACTGATAAAAACGGTGTGCCATTAGCTAAAATATATGGCGCAGAAAAAGAACCCATGCTCAGCATAAAACATAAAGCCGATGCACTAACCATGCTGGGCACTAAGTGCGGAAAGGTGATGCGCGTGAAGCAGGTCCACGATCCAGCGCCCAGACTACGTGCCGCTTCAATTAATGATTGGTCACGCCGTTGCAGGGCGGTGCTGCACAGGGCATAAAAATAAACAGAAAACGAATAGGCGTGGACAAGGATGACTGCGGGAATGCCGTCGATTGCGCCCATCGGTCGATCAGATCCAAGTATCCACGCCAACAGATTCGGAAAAAATCCGATATCGGTAAATAATAACCAAAAGGCAAACATCCCGACTAAAGGCGGTAGCATCAGCGGTGCGTACATGCAGATGCTGGCTAAGCGTCGGCCAGGAAAGGCGCGGGTATGTAAGAGCAAGCTGGCGGGCACGCCGATGCAGGCTGCACCAAGTGTCGAAAGGAGGGAGACCCATAGGGCATTCCAGACGCCCGTAGCTATTTCGCCAGAAAACAGTGCCGTGTAATGAGCAAAACTGAATTGACCATGATCGTGAAAACTATCCCAGACTAAATTGGCAAGCGGATACGCAACGTAGGCGATGATTAGTAGGCTCGCAATTGCACCAAGCACATACCAGATGCCCAAGCTTTGTTTCTTTTTGATGACGTTTGGTAGGCTCATAAACACTTAGCCATCAAAACAGATTAGTTGATCAGCGTGACAGCTAAGAAACACAGTTTCATCAACGGCGGGACAATCAATGTTGGAACCGAGCGTTACTTCAATGAGACCACTGTTTGGCGTTTGAATATGCAGACGTTGTTGAGCGCCTTGAAACTCGCGCAGAACGAGCTTGCCACTCAAAACGGCCTGCTCGGCCGTACAAAGCGAGAGGTGTTCGGGGCGAATTAAGACTTCGTTACTAGTCGCGTTGGCGAGGCGTTCAGGGAATGCGTTTTTTAAAGCGCTTAAATCAGTAAATATATTTGCACGGCCAAGAAAATTACCGACGAAGCTTGATCGTGGTTGGCGGTAACAATTTTCTGGGCTACCTTGCTGCAAAACTTTACCATCGCGCATTACCGCCATCTCATCGGCTATCGACAGCGCTTCTTCTTGATCATGAGTGACAAAAATACTGGTGATGTTTAAATGTTGCACTAATTGACGAATCGCTTGGCGTGTCTCAATGCGTAAGCGTGCATCTAGATTACTGAGTGGCTCATCGAATAAGAGCACTGCCGGTTCGATCACGATTGCGCGTGCCAAGGCCACGCGTTGTTGTTCACCGCCAGAAAGTGCGGGGCAAGCATGGTCAATTTTATGTGCAAGATCAACCGTGCGCAGTGCCTGTTCAACTTTATCGCGTAGTAGTGCTTTGGCGACGCCTTGGGTTTTTAAGCCAAAGGCAACATTCTCAGCAACCGTCATATGTGGAAATAGGGCGTAGTGTTGAAAAACCATGCCGATGCGGCGCTGCTCAGCAAATTGCTGGCTCACATCGACATCGTCAAAAAAAATCTGGCCTTGATCTTGTTGCTCCAGCCCGGCAATCATACGCAGAAGTGTTGTTTTGCCGCAGCCACTCGGTCCGAGCAATGCAAACAAAGATCCGCTTTGAATCGTCAGGTCTAAGGGTGCGACGGCTTGGTGACTATCAAAACGTTTAGCAATCTGCTGTAAGCGGATGCTGGTCATTAATCCGCACCGCTCCCACGCACATCGTTTTTCCAACGTTCCATCCAGGTGCTGGCGTCGGTGGCAAAGCTGTTCCAATCGATGGGAATGGCTTTGATGTCTTGTGCCATCCATGGCGGTAATTGTTCTTTGCTAATATCTTTGCGCGTAATGGGAATGCGATGAAATCTATGAGCTTGATCGATCAATTGTGCGGCGCTTGTTACCCATTCGAAAAATACTTCCGCGGATTGACGATGTGGTGCTTTGTTGAGAATGGCGATGCCCTCGAGGACCACCGGTGTCCCAGAGCTGGGGACGATAAAACCAAACGGATAGCCATTTTGTTCTGATTGAATATAAGCGTCCGCCATGTTCCAAACAGTAATATCGCCTTTGCCGCGCTTTATTTGCTCATACATCATGAGGGGTTTAGCGGCGTAACTACCCTTATTTTGTTTGTCGAGTTTTTTGAGCCATTCAAAGCCAGCGTCCACGCTCTCGGCACGCAGTATCATGGCGCCGTAAATAGTTTTCATGGTGCCGGATTGTAAAGGATCGCGAATAATTAATTTGCCAGTCCATTTGGGGTCGAGTAAGTCATCCCAGTCTTGAGGTGCTTCTTCTTTTTTCAGGCGCTTATTGTTGTACATGATTACTTCGGGTGTCTGCCAATCACTAAACCATTGTTTGCTGGCGGCGTAGGTAGCCGCATCAGCCTGATCGATCCAGCTTGGTGTATAGCTGCTTAAAAGGCCACTTTGCTCCGCACTAATAAATTCACCGACTGGTCCACCCCACCAGATGTCGGCCTGTGGGGCCGCGGCTTCGGAGCGAATGCGTGCTGCACAGGTGGCGGTGGGTAAATCATACCAAATTAAATCTATTGTGGGATGGGCCTTTTCGAAGGCATATTCAATCGGCTCGAGAATTTCTTTGCCGTGTGGTGAGTAAATCACCAATGCGTTTTTGCTGCTGTCTGCACCGCAGCTGCTCAATGCTAAGAGTGCCACTGCAAAGATGCAGCAGCTAAGAAAAATTGGTAACGAAGAACGAAGCTGCATGGAATTCCTAACGCGGGACGCCGCCACCGGCGCCGTAAGTTTTTGATTCAAATTGTATTTCTGCGAGTCGCTCAAATAATGCTTGGCATTTTTCGCGTGCAGAAGCGTCATTAATGGCGAATGGATAATACCATTCTTGGTCGCCTTGGTGCATTAACATTTGCATGGTGCCTTGTGATTTATGTTCGGCGATGACCCAATTGACGATGATTTTATAATTGAGTCGTTCTTTGTAGCCAAATCCTTGAAGACGATTAAATACAAAGGGTTCACCATCTTGTAGCGCGGTGATTGGAAATGCATCAAGGCCCTCAAAGGGGTCAAGCTCGACACCCTGATTATAACTGCGTTGGCCTAAAATTATTGGACGCTGCTCTTGAGGTAATGATTGGACAGCGCGCAGGGCAAGGATACTGGCACATTTATGATGGGCGTGCGTTGTTGGCACTGGCATATGGACAAAGACAAAATCATACTGGCCACGAGTGAGTATGGCTTGTAACGATGATTCTATAAGTGGAATATCCCAAACCTGTGCATCAGGACCAAGAATTTCGTCAGTGTCACGTGTATAGCGGTGATCCTTTTGCATAAACATAAAGGTCTGACGAACATGCATAATTTTACAGCCAGCATTAAATTCGCGGGTGCGAATAGCAGGCAAGTTCATGCGCCCGACTTCTTCATCTGTTAAGGGGCGTCCATAAATAGACTCGGCCAGCGTCGAGTATTTAAAGCCACCTTCGCCATTGGTAATCATCGCAATGTCGCAAACGCCGTTGAGATAAGTACTGGTCTTAAATAATGTCGCGGCAAATGCGCATTCATCATCTGGATGTGCTACCACGCAGAGGATGCGTGGGCCATCAGCTTGGCTGCGATCACTGACGTGATAGACATCCGCCTCTATGCCAGGCAGGCGCTGGGCACTTGCTGTTGCTGAGAAGCGCGCGGAGCCAGCGCTGTTTTGACAAGCACACAATAATAGTAGTGCTATAAGCAGACTGCTTGCAGTAACAAAAGATAATAATCGCATGGTCTAGGCTCCAGTACGGGCTGAGCGCATGAAGGCGTTAGCTTATGAGTACCCTATATTGGTCCATGCGCGATCAATCAGCAAAAACAAGCATCGGGACCAGCTTTATCTGGTTTCGTAGAATGCAGTGGCGCTGCAATCGAAAGAATTGAAGGCTTCTCAAAACTGGCGCAGCACAGATTTGAGAGGTATAATAAGGTATCATGGAACGATTAGCTCCGAGCTTCGACGCAGAGACACAGCGCTTCTTGGTGCAGCGTTGGCACTGTGAAAAAGGTAAGCGCGTGCTGACACGCCTTAAACAGGCCTTGTCCTTACAGCAAGGCGTCGATGAAATATTAAATGAATTTATCTTAAAACACCCCAGCAATAGTGATCCTTATGGATACCCCGTTTATCCAAAAGCATGTATGGGTGACGATGAGTTTTGGGTATTAGCTACCAATGATTTACGTGGCATTCGTCTGCATGATCTGCAGCTAGTAGATTGCCGGGGATTAGAACATAAAAGTTTAAGCTATGGATCGCTTGCGAGTTGTGTTTGTGAGCGCTCAAGTATGGGGAACTGTGAAATGTCCTTCATGCATGTTGAGCATTGCACATTTACCGGTGTTGATTTTTCATTAGCTACGGCCCATCAGGCGCATTTCGAATCTTGTGATTTTCGCGGTGCATCGTTTTGGGAATGCCACTTTTCGCGTTCGCGCTTTCATGACTGTGATTTGCGTGGCGTCTATTTAGAGGACGCCTTAATCGAAAAGATTAGCGTTGATTATCAAACACAGGTAGACCTCAAACTCTGCGAATCTTGGAATGGCAGAAATCTGCCGACTGAACAGCAGGCAGATTTATTACGCGAACTCCGCATTGCTTATGAACGTGCAGAATTATGGCACCGCTCGGATCAGCTCTTGTTTTATGAGCGTGTCGCAAACCGTAAGCATATCATTTGGCCACTGTGCAAAAAAGAGCCAAATATACTGAATATAGCAAGTTATCTAGAGGATTTATCAGGGTCATGGCTGTGTGGTTATGGCACTAAGCCGATACGGGTTTTTTGGGTAGCCTTATATGTCACCGTAGCTTACGCATTATTTTTTGTGTGTGCTGGCCTACCGATTACGGCTGGCATTAGTGAAGATCTTGATGCGACGCGTAACCTTTTTGACCAGCTTTTAGTCGGCCTCTATTATTCCATGTCTAACTTCAGCACGCTCGGTTATGGTGATATGTATTATATGGAAGATCAGCCGTACTTACGCTTAGTCAGCACGACAGAGGCATGGATTGGTGCCATGCTCATTGCGTTTTTTGTAGTGGTTATAGGGCGCAAATTTCTCAGATAAATTTAGACTTTTGAGGGCGGCACTTGGAAGTATTTTTTGAACACCCGTGAAAAAAACAGCGGATCATTAAAGCCAACTTTATAGGCAGCTTCTTTAACACTCAGTCCATCAATTAATAATTGGTGAGCGAGCAGGCAGCGTTCGCGGTTGATCACTTCACTGGGCGTCATTCCGAGTTCTTGTTTAAAAATATAATTAATGTGTTCCGGTGTCAGGTAAAATGCTTCGGCTAAATGCTGCCGCGTGAGTTCGTTATGTAAATGTGCGCGAATAAAGGCAATCATTTCGAGCATGCGTTTACTCATGCGTAGTTCGTTGCCCTCTATCCAATGTTCAGCAAGAGCAAAAATGATGTCTTGGCAGACACTATTACAGCGTTGTTGGACATAGCTGCCGTAGCCGCTAAACAGCTCCGCACAGAGTTTGAACTGTTGTTCGATCTGTTGCTCGGGGCCACAATTGGTGACTAAGCGCGGCGCCGGATCGAGTCGATAGTCAGCACTAGCCCAGCTTCCAGCGGAGAGCTCACAGTGAATACCGGAAATTACCGTATCCGCTGCGCTACAGGAGAGGTCGTGGCGTTGCGTGGGTAAAATACATAAGACTTGTCCCTGATTAACGTTAACGATTGCTTCTTGGTCTGCTTGGTAGGCCAAGGCACCCGCAACCACATAAATGAACTGTAGATCGATGATTTTCCGCTGCATCCACGCCTGTGTATGGCCGCAGCTATGATAATTGGCGAGTCGAACGCGTGCTTGGATGTGAGAGAGCGGAACTAAGCGCATATCTTACTTTAGTCCATGTTAATACGATTGTATAGTCAAAACACTGGTGCTTATACTAGGCGTAGGCTTATTTACATACAGGAGTTTATAATGAGCGCAGATTTTGATTATACCGGCTTACGTCAACGTTACGAAGAAGCGGGCTATGCATTGGGCCCACAGGTACTCAGTGATCATGAAGTTGAGGAATTACGCAGCGAGTTGGCTCGTGTCATCGCGGACAATGGCAAGGCGGGCATCCCGCAACCGACACAGCTGGTCAACTTGAGTGGTGATGAAGATGCGCCGGTATGGCAAATTGTGAATATTTGGCAAGCCAGCCAAGCATTTGAGCGCTTGGTTAAAAACCCCAAAATAGTTGCGGCGGCCGTGGCAATGAGCGGGGCTAAGGAGCTGCGTCTGTGGCATGATCAAATTCAATATAAGCCTGCGGAAAAGGGCGGCGTGAACATGTGGCATCAGGATAATCCGCTGTGGCCACCACTGAGTCCAGAACGACAGGTCACGGTGTGGGTTGCCTTGGATGATGTCGACCAAGAAAATGGCTGCATGGGTATGGTCCCAGGCTCACATCGCTGGGGCGATTGTATGCCGTTTTTAAATACGCTAGAAAACTATCAGGATTTACCAGACAGCTACGAAGGACGGCGTGTCGAACAATGCCTGTGCCCAGTTAAAAAAGGTCAGATTCATTTTCACGATGGTTTAACGTGGCATGCATCAAATAAAAATACCAGTGGCCGTCCACGGCGTGCAATTGCGCTGCATTTCATGACTGAAGCAACCTCTTTGCTCGAGGGTAATCCACATTTGTGTCGCGATCATATCCAAAGTGCAGCTGGTGCTAAAGTCGAAGGCGAGCTCTTGTTACAAGTTTATTAGGCACAGTCCGCTACAAGTGTAGACGATGTAAGGATCCGCGTTGGCAGCAGCCAGCGCGGATATTTAGCGCACCGATGACAGAATCGTAGCAGAAAGCAGCATCCTTGAGTCTGGCCGTCGTTAAGATCTTGGCTACAAGGAGCGAGATCAATGTTCGAATTATTAATTATGCTAGTGCTGTCCAAGTTGTTTTGGGATTATGGACGCAGCATGGGCACCGGTAAGTGGCTGTCGGCGAGTATCTATATTTTGAGTTATTGTGCCTGCGCACAACTTGGTTTTGGCTTATTTTCTGCGTTAATTGCTATCGTTCCAGCTAGTCTGGCCCTGATCTTACTCAGCACGCTGCGTGACAAGCAGCGGATCCAAGCCGTGCGCGATAAAAAACAAGCGGAATTATTACGAAAAGCTATTCCGCATGAGTACGGCAAATAAGCTACAGGCACAGCCTTTAAAAATCAGCAAATTCAAATGGGGCGGTGCTCTTAGGATCCATTTCGCTCAACACACGAATCGTGTAGCCACCATAACATTTACCACCGGAAAGAATCATCCAGTCACTGACATCGCTACGCTTGAGTTTGCGGACATCGCCGACTTTTAAATCGGGGATGTTGCGTGGTTCGTTAGCACATGCGGCCTCTATTTCTGCCCCGTTAACCGCGATGGGGTTAAACCAGATATGTTCTTCACCGCCAGAGCTGGTGGTGAGGGCGAATTTTAAACTATACTGCGCGTCGGGTAGGGATTGGTAATGTTCAAAGAATTGATCGAGGGAATCTTTAGCTGCTTGGACGGCATTATTCATGGCAACGTTGGCCGCATCAACATCAATCACAGGTGGCTGGCTCTGCCCAAGGCAGGAGCAGAGGAACAGTAAGAGGGGTATCAATAGCAGTTGTTTCATCTTGCTTCCTAGCACACGGAGATCGCGAATCTTGAGGCGGCTACGTTATTCTCGGTTCTAAGCGGTACAACACGCATGGATTCTGTGGACCAGAGGCGCGGTACTGTGGTGATTTGCCAAAGCCGTGCTCGGCTATAGGCTGCGCGGCACAAAGGAACTCACTATGGAACATCTTCCCGATCTTTTTCAGTACCTTGTTTTGCCAGCGCTGGTTTTGATCTCACCGGTGATCGCCGTGGTCATTACCGTGGCTGTCTTTCACTTCTTGGCGGCAGACAAAAACTAAGGCTTTGTCCTGTAAGATCAGTTTAAATAAGATCTTAGTGGATCGCTTTCTGTGTAGGAAAATGCTGCTCTGCGTGTCGGCAGTAGGACTACGATGGCCGCCTGCGCTGATTGCTGAGGAATATTCATGAAACCTGCTGTAGCTATGTTGCTGCTTCTCGTCGCTCCTTGTGGCTTCTTTACCCAACTTTGTGCTGAGGATGAGAGCAAAGTCGAACTAGGAAAAGAAGTCGAAGAAATACTC